>CAZHOC010001321.1:0-2223 GCA_964534295.1 uncultured Bacteroidia bacterium
GAATGCTCGATACTCGTAAGTTGGACGTCCCCAGATCGATGCAATAGATGTCACCCAAGCCCCTGTTTGTTTCAAATAAATGCTGGTTTTTACGGATCCAATCCGTCGGGTCGTCGAGGTCATCAGGAGAGTCTTGAGTGTCTTCTTCGTTTGATGGGTCGTCCTCGAAAGCCTTTTCCACGAGCGTTGCGATGCTAGAGACAACTTTGTCTACACCTTGAACAATGCGCTGAACGAGTTTTGAAAACTCGCGCTCAATGTTTGATTTTGCCTCGCTGAGGAGCTTTGTTGCCTGATCCCGCAGCTCTTTCGCGTACCACTTCAGGATCGCAGCATTGAGTTGCAAGCCGGGTTCTAATTCCATCCGCAATAGCTCGGCAAGCGCCGCAATCGCTTCGATAGACAATGCAGGTCCACCTGATCCGATAGACCCACCTTCCCGCACCTTTTGCATCAACTCTTTTCGGCGCTGTGCAAATGCGGTTGTCGAATTGCTAGCACTTGTCGCGTTTGCAGACGGTGCCGTGAGCGCACTTTCAGCCAATGCCTTCAATTGTTCTACATCGCTTTTCAAGGCGCGAACTTCCGCCACCACCGTATTTTCATCTATGCTCGTCCCAGGCTCCAATGCGGACGTTTCCTCTTTGGCCATGAACATCAGCTCAAAGAGGATCCCGCGAACCTCGGATATGTAATAGGCTTCAGCGCGCAAGTGTGTTTCTAGATCGTCAAGGTCTGGGGGAGATTGTATGCGCTGCAATCTTGATTGGATAAACGTAATAGCCGCCACGGGCGTCATACCGTGGAGTTGATACAATCCCTCACAGGCGGTCTTCACACTTTCCAAATCAAAACCTTCACGCGGGCGATTGGACCCGCGCATGTCGATGACATAATCGGCATGCTTCAACAGGGTTTCAACCAAATTACTCCAAGAGGTATCGGGCCTTGGTTCTGGTTCGTCAGCCATATGCTCACCCTTCAGTTTAGGGAACGGAAGTCCTCTCTCGATGTGACTCTTAATAGCCCAGTTTTTGCCACATTCGAAGCTAGCTCACCTAAAGACTGGTAATAATTGGGTATTCTGGACCCACTGGTCGCAAAGAATGAACAAAGGCAGGAAGACATGATTGAAACACTTACTCAGTTTACCGGTATCGTTTCCGGGCTTTTGCTCGTTCTGGGGATCCTCATCTGGCCTTTGTCGATCATTTTGAAAAAGGAATTCGGAAAACCTCTTCATGCGCTCTTGAATGAACGTCTCGGCGCAACGCTTTTGGCGATTTCTGAAAAAGATATGCGCATCAAAAGCGCCCATTCTCTTTCGAGCCTGATGGAGAGACTCTACACGCCGCGCGATAGCAGCTTCGTTGCTTTCCTCTGGTTCACCGCGAAAGTCTTTGTTTCCTCATTCCTGATTTTTGTTTTGATCTGCTCGATTGCCATCGTGCCAAGCGCATGGGGGATTTTTACCGGACCGGCCGGGTTGATCTCCCTTATGGGTATGAGCATTATGGCAGCGTTTATGAATTGCTTCAGCTCAGTTATTCCTGATCTCGCCGCCTTCCCTTTAGTTTCACGAGTCTTGAAAGCCTCGATCAACAAAGGCGCTCTTTTCTTGGTTTTGGTCGCCGTCGGATCGATTCTCATTTTCTTTTTAGCCGGCCTCGCTTCTGCGTTCTTGATGGAAGTCAGATTGATCAATTGGGAAATCAATGGAGGGGGCGTGCGCGACCCAGAAATGGCTGAAATTCAAAAGACGCTCGCCTTTTTGACCTCGTTCTTTCCGCTGATTTGGGTGGTTCTATTTTTACTCGCACGCAGCCTAGATATGCTTTCAAGCCTGCTCAAACTTGGCATTGACCGGGCGGCTGCGACGGTTCTGCTTTTGCTTTACCCCCTATACACCCTGATCTTCCTTTTCGGCATTTATCTCGCCGGCTTGACCGCCTGGTTTGCGTTTTCCGCGTAGGTCTGCAAACGCGTTCAAACTCTGATCTCGTTGCCCATTCGCTAATCTGAGACGCGTAATCGTAGCAGATCGCATCCGCTAAGTTTGCTATCAATTGCTGTAAGCATATCGATAGCAAACTTAGCAGAACTCAAATCCTTTTCTGTGGTATTTGTAGCAGGATTTGAGTTCTGCTAAGTTTGCTATCGATATGCTTACAGCAATTGAGAAATTTACCCAGGGGAATTTATCCGATGAGCTTAAAGGCTATC
>CAZHOC010001322.1:0-2223 GCA_964534295.1 uncultured Bacteroidia bacterium
TTAGGGGAAGATGTTTCTGACCTATTGCCGCAAGTAGAGCTGAGCAAGAAACAGTTGAAAGCCTATGCCGGTGATTATAAGATAGACTTTGGGCCTACTTTGAGTATTATCACCGAAGAAGGCAAACTCTATGCTGAAGCGGATATTTTGCCCAAAGAGGAGATCGTTCCGCTTGGCGAAGATGTCTTTTACGTCATCAGCAGAGATTCGCGTATCACTTTCAAAATGCTCGATGGCAAGGCGGTGGAAGTATTTGTTAAGACTCCAGATGGCAGTTTCACAGGCATCCGCAAATAGACTTGCTTATGCCTCCTCTCTAAATAGCTTTTTGTCCGCCCAGAATGTGCCAAAAGGAATAATTGAGGCTAGCCAAGCCAGTAGTAAAGTTTTGACTGGCCAATCGCGTTCGATCTTTACTTGGAGTACCAATAGTATGTAAAGGACAAACAAGATCCCATGGGCCAGGCCGATTACTTTGTTAGGCCCTGGCATGTCGAAGGCATATTTTAGTGGCATCGAGACGAAGAGGATGAAGAGAAAAGAGACGCCTTCGGCGAACGCTAATACGCGTAATCTGCCAAGTTGTGTTTTGAGGAGTTCAAGCATAAATCTAAATCGCTGCTACAAATTACGGCTTCAGTTGTAGAAAATGCGAGCATTCGTAGGGGATTTCCTATGGATTGTCCTAAATAATTTCGAAGTTCGATTGAAGTATGCTTTGGAAATCCTGTTTCTCGCTCCTGTTATCGCTGTGTCCTTTTTGGCTTTTTGCTCAAAGCTTGGATACCGCACAGCTAATTGCAGACTTGAAGGGAGATTTGCCGACTGCTGAACGCATTTCGATTTTACAACAGCTAGCCAGCGCATATGTTCGCAATGATCCTCAAAAAGCTTGGGATTTTGCTCTAGAAGCAAAGGCGGAGTTAGACCAGACTGGGGATCCCAAACAAGAAGCTTATATCAACTATCTCCTCGGAGACATCTGCTGGTATAGAGGTCGCTACCAACAATCGCTAGATTATGGCCACTTGGCCTTGGCGACGCTCGAAGAGCAGGAAGATAGTCTAGGCGTAGCCTTGGTCCTCAACCTATTGGGAAAAACTGATTTCCGGCTCGGCTATTATCCCAAAGCCCTGCGCTATCATATCCACGCCCTCAATATCCAAACCCAATACAATGATGTTGCTGCTCAAGGTTATTCTTGGCTTTGGAAAGGCATTGTGAAATCAGAAATCAGCGCCTATGATGAAGCCCGATCTGCTTATGAAAAAGCGCGAGCTATTGCGATTGCAGAAACGGATTCCCTCTTACTGGCGGATGTTTACAATCATATTGCCCGTTCCTGGCGCAAAGAGAAGCGTTATGCAAAAGCAGTGAAGTATCAACAAATGGCTGGCGAGATTTATCGTTCTAAAAATGATCTCTTGGGTCAGAGTGATTACTTTAACAATATGGGCTCCATATTTAGGCGGCAGGAGCAAGCGGACTCTGCACTGCATTACTTTATGCAGGGATTGCAGATTCAGCTAAGATTAGATGATCAGGAAGGCCTGGCGGATAGTTACAATGATATTGGCACTACCTATCTTCAAATGGGACAGCCTGAGTTTGCTATCCGTAATCTCAAAAAAGGCTTGGAGATTGCCCAACGGATCGGGTTAAAAGATGATATTCGTTACGCTTATTCCAGCTTAGCGGCTGCTTATGAAGCGCAGGAAGACTATGGCGCTGCGGTAGATGCATGGAAAAATCTGAGCGCCATCAGAGACACTTTGTTGAGTCAGGAATCTGCTCGCAAGATTTCAGAACTGGCCTTTCAACATGAGCGAGCTGAGAATCGTCAAGCCCTCGCTCTAGCCAAGGCGCAGGCTGATCTTGATGCCAAAAACAATCAGCAAATTGTAACGATTATCGTCGCTTGCGCGGGGATTTTATTGTTAGTAGCCTTGGGACTATTGTATCGCTCTCGACTCCAAAGTCGTACCAATCGCCAGCTAGCCCAAACCAATCGAGAAATCAAGGCCGAAAGAGAAAGAGCTGAATCCTTACAGCTCTATATTTTACCGGAGGCCACAGCCCGAGAGCTCAAGTTGACGGGCAAAGCCGATACTCATTTCTATGAGGAAGTAAGTGTGCTTTTTACCGATTTTGAGGGTTTTAGCAAGCTCTCTGAGAAGCTCAGCCCGGAAGTCCTAATTAAGGAACTAGATGAATGCTTTAGCG
>CAZHOC010001323.1:0-2222 GCA_964534295.1 uncultured Bacteroidia bacterium
TCAAGATCCTTCTGCTAAACAAAATAGCGGTTCCCTAGGATACTTTACCGCCTTCGATATGGTTTACCCCTTCGAAAATGCGGCCTTCAATACTCCAGTAGGGGAAGTCTCCTCACCATTGCGTACTCGTTTTGGTTACCATATTCTCAAAGTCAACGACAAGATCAGCAAGGATGGCACCAAAACGGTGGCTCACATCATTGTCAGAGTAGGAGATCGTTATTCAGCAAAGACTGAAGATCAGGCAGTGGAGATCATCAATGAGATCCACCAAAAACTCAAAAATGGAGAAGACTTCGCCACTTTAGCCCAGCAATACTCTGACGATCCTAATTCTGCCAACAATGGTGGAGATCTAGGCTCAGGACGCCTACTCCCGGTAATGGAGGATCTCAAAAACAAGATGGGGGAAGGAGAATACTCCGAACCATTTCAAACTCGCTTTGGCTGGCACATCCTAAAAGTAACAGAGGTAGAAACTCGTCCTGCTTTCGAAGATGCTAAAGCCGGACTAAAGCAAAAGATTCAACGTGATAGCCGTGCGCAAGTTAGTCGTACCGCTCTTATCGATCGTATCAAAAGGGAGAGTAATTTTGCCATCAATACTGCCAATTTTGATCAGTTCAAAGCTCAGCTAAATGAGACTTTCCCTAACGGTCTTTGGCAAGCCGATACTGCGCAGCAGGCCTTGTATGATTTGCCTTTGCTCACCTTCGGTGGAACGCAAACTCGCAGCATTCAAGACTTCATTGACTTCTATAAGCAAACCCGCGCCCGTCGTCCAAAGTTAAAAGCAGCTCAGGCGGCTGATGACATCCTAAAAACCTTCTCTGAGCAGCAGCTCCTCGCGTACGAGGAATCTCAGCTACCGCTAAAGAATCCAGATTTTCGCTATCTTCTACAAGAATATCGTGATGGTATTTTGCTCTTCACTTTGATGGAACGCAAAGTTTGGAAGAGAGCTGTAGAAGATACCACTGGTCTTAGAGATTATTATGAGGCGCATCAAGATTCTTTCTATAAAGATGACATCATCGAAGTTAAGCAGTATATCGCTACTGAGGAGTCGGTATTAGAGCAAGTTCAAGAATGGTTAGCTGCTGGATGGAACGATGTCAAAATTGACTCCGCTATGCGTGAAGGCTCCGCCTTGCAACTCCGTATCATCAGACAAACTTTTGAAAAAGGAGAAGAAGGAGCGCAAGAAGCTTGGTTTAGCCTAGAAAAAGGCGAACGCACTGCCATCTACCCCGAAGGAGAAACCTATCGCATCCTGGAAATAGAAGCTAAGCGACCTGCTGGAATTCAAGCGTTCGACAAGGTCAAATCTGAAGCCATCACTCGCTATCAAGACTATCTCGAAAAAGAGTGGTTAGCTGAACTGGCCGAAAAATATCCAGTTGAAATCAAGGAAGATGTCTTTACAAACCTTTTTAAATAAGCCCCGCTTTGTTCAGCAAATTGTTTTCTGGACGATAGGCTTACTTTTCGTAGGCTGTGCAGGAGATGGCTCAAATGCTAAGTCCGATATCATCGTTCGATATCGGCAGCATAACCTATCTCGGGCTGAAATAGATCAGTTTGTACCAGAAAATAGTAGTTCTGACGATAGCAGCCGCTATGCCAGCCGCATAATCGATGAATGGATTAAAGGTCAAGCAGTTTCTGAGCATGCCAAAGCACGTATAGACGGACTTAATGATAGGATCTCCGCCCAAATGCGAGAGTATGAGCGGGATTTGATAAGACATGCTTATGCACAGTATGTCACTGAGCAAAATGCAGAAGAATTAAAAATCAGTGAAGCTGAAATCAATAGTTTTTACGCAGATAATCCGGATAAATTTATCAGCGATACTGAGTATTTTCAGTTTTTCTTTGTGCGCACAAAAGAGTACTCCAATCAACAAGTGGTGCCTCTCATGCGTCGTAATGATGAAGATAAACTCAATGAATTAAGAGAATGGGTTCGACAAAATGCCGTCGAATATCGTCTTGATAGTTCATACGTAACCGAAACCGAACTAAGTAGGGTAGGTGAGGGTTACTACTATGGCAACATCAAACGTTCTTATAGTTCTACTGTTTATCCTTATTCTCTTAAGATTGGTGAGGAAACCTATTACAACTATTTTCGATTGTTAAATACGATCGAACCTGGTGATCGGCTTCCCTTGCGAATTTGCGCTCCAATGATTCGAAACATCCTCTACAATCAGAAA
>CAZHOC010001324.1:0-2221 GCA_964534295.1 uncultured Bacteroidia bacterium
ATTGCCGTAGCGGACGATTTTCCAGGTATTATTGATCGTAACAGGGACCACTATCGCAGAAGGAGCATACTTTAAGAGCGTTTTCAAACCTTTAGGAGAAAACTTCCTAGGTACTCCGTTCCGACTGCGAGTTCCCTCAGGGAAAATAACCGCAGCATAATTATTTTTTTCGATGTACTGAGCAAATTCTTTAAGCGCCGGTATAGCTTGGCGAGGATTCTTACGATCAATGACCGCATTGCCACCATTGCGGAGATTGTAAGAAATACTGGGCACTCCCTTAGCCAATTCAATTTTGGCCACAAACTTGACGTGATGCTTACGGAAAAACCAAAAGAATGGGGGAATGTCGTAGAGACTCTGGTGGTTCGCTACAAAAATGATCGGCCTATCGGTAGGTAGTGCCTCTCCTAGCTCAAACTTACTAGTAGTGCCTAACAATAAGCTACTGTAGGTCAAGCCAAAATTGAGGTAGTCAACCATTTTCTTTTGGGCCTGATAACCCCCCAAGGCCATCCCCACCCTTTGCAATACGTCAAACACCAACAATAGCAGAAGGAATACCACTATATGGATGGGAGAGATGATATAGGCAAGCAATTTCTTCATGGAGCGAAAATTACAGCTTTTCTCAGGATTGGGAAAATTATTGGCCGGAATGCTGCATACTTATTTTACCGCAAACGGACTTCTGTAAACAGGCAGACAGTTCTTCCCCATTTTATAATTATTTTGCTTACATCACATAAAAGGAATCTTATATAATGCAGCCTCAATACGATCGCCTAGAGGGATTTATACATCATGCGATTCAATTTATTGCTATGATCGGTCAGACCTTTATCCCTCATAAGGAGGATGATAGTCATACCAATATGTGCTGGGATGTAGACAAAAAGGCTTATACGGGTCATCCAGTGCAAGGACCGACAGATTTTATTCCTGCCTTCTTTCCTGAAGATTTTAGTCTACGCCTACTTTCCCTTGATGGCCAAGCCCTTGTCAGTATTATGCTAAGTGAATTGAGTTGCGAAGCGGTATTGACCATTCTGAGGCAGAGACTTTCCGCTATGGGCTTTGAGGGAGATAGACTGCAGCCAATTAGCCATTATGACATCGCGGTTGGCCCATTGGGAGAGAATGGAACCTTTGAGCGGGCTGATCCTGAATTGCTCAAACGATGGCTATATGAACGATCTGAAGCCCAAAAAGCCGTAGAAGCAGTGGCTATAGCGGCAAAGTTTAAGAGTAGTGTACAGACTTGGCCACATCATTTTGATGCCGGTATCTACGAATTACTAGATATACCTCATGCTGAGGGAGGCCACGGACTGGGCCTTGGTTGGGCAGTAAAAGATAAGGTCGCCAATGAACCCTATTTCTATGTCTATCTCTGGCAGGAAAAAGGCGAGATTGATTATGCGAGTTTAGCACCCCTTAGTGTCGGACACTGGTCCAATGGAGATTGGAAAGGAGCCTACCTTGGTGCGAGTGAAGCGTTCCCCGCAGGGGTAGAAAACCCACAAGCGGCCATCCAGAAGTTTTTACTAGAAGCAAAAGCGGCCTTATTAAGTGCAATTTAATCTAAGCTTTGGAATCTTTTCCGTAAATTTATTTCTGCTAAAGATCTTAAAGCCAGTGCGCCTATGTTTATCCATTCCTATGGTCTCGCTCAAGTGAGACTAAGGTTGATTTTTGTGTTAAGCCTAACACTATTCGTTTCTCAGTTGCAGGGGCAATTCGCTCTCAATGGCAATGCAACCGCCTTAGGGAATGACTGCTTTCGGTTGACACAAGCCTTTAACTTTCAAAATGGTAGTGTCTGGTATCTCAACCAAGTAGACGTAGGCCAATCTTTCGACCTTATTTTTGAAGTCAATCTAGGATGTCAGGATGGAAATGGTGCTGATGGAATTGCCTTTGTATTGCAACAGGTAAGTACTAGCGTAGGTACAGCCGGTGGAGGATTAGGTTATGCTGGTATTCAACCGTCCATAGCAATTGAATTGGATACCTGGCAAAACACTGAAGTCAATGATCCATTTACGGACCATATGGCGATCATGCGCAATGGTATCACCAATCATAACTCAATCAATAATCTCGCGGGGCCAGTCAATATTAGCGCTACCTCAGGCAATGTAGAGGACTGTAATTTTCATGATTTTCGCGTTACCTGGAATGCAGACTCTTTGATCATGCGGGTCTATTTTGATTGTGA
>CAZHOC010001325.1:0-2221 GCA_964534295.1 uncultured Bacteroidia bacterium
GGTACTGCGGTAAGACGTGGAAGAGTAGGTAGATGCCATCCTTTGAAAGCTCCTCGACTTGAGGAGCTTTTTTTTGTGACACCAATCCACTTTAACATCTCAGATTCGCTTTCTTGATCGGAATTTCGAGCGACCTCTCTAATCGCAGAAGCCTTAATAGATTGATTTTGATCACTGATATTATAATGGTAAAATATCTAACGATGTTATAGGGGATTTTTATCAAAAAAGACAGCATTTAGAGGACTCAAAATTCAGCTATGGATAGCATTGATTAATAGAGAAGAGTTGTGATGTAGTGGGATATTGATACTCCAACTTGATGAAAGGGGCAGGATGTAGTTTCGCATGTTTCATTAAAGAAATTAGCCCCTTTATAACTGGTTTCAGGCATTGTAAAGCTCTCTCTTAAGCCTGCTACGCAGGTCAGACCTTCTAATTAAGATTGTCGTTTTGGTAGGGCTTAGATTGTCGACGTGTAATCTTCTGGTTAATAGAGTGAAATCATATGAAAGGCTCGTTCCATCCACTAACTGCAGGGCTAATCGTTCTGCGAAGCAGAAAGGAATAGAAATAACCTTAGTGCTAAGAAAGTAATCGCGAATCTGTTTAGATAAAGGTGCAGGGAGGAATTGGGGGATACAATCGTTCCGCATCCCGAAAGCTTTCGGGAATAAATCCCAAATGTCTACAACAACAAAAATAGAATCTGGGCAATCACAATCTTCGCAATCAATGCGATAGGAAACATTAAGGCGAAGCCTACACTAGGCAGCTGATTTCCGGTCCGAGTCAAAGCAAAATCGAGGATTGCAGGCTGATTGGCCATCATACCAGTAAGTATGCTAAATGGGATTTTAAAGAAGCGGTAGCCCACCCAGAACATCAGAAGGGCAGTGCCTAAGCTGATGACCGTTCCTCCAAGGAAGACATATAAAGCACTCGCATCATTAAGGGTAGAAAAAAAGGTATGACCTGATCGGACCCCAATCGTTGCCAAAAGGAAGATTAGGCCAATTTGACGTAGGGTTAAATTTGCGCTATAAGGCAAGGTCCAAACAATGCTTCCTGTCCGCCTAAGATTTCCTAAAACCAGCGCCATGATTAATGGGCCACCGGCAAAGCCAAGTCTGAAACGGATATCCTCAGTCAATTCAAATGTAATCATACCCAATAAGAGGCCTAATGCCATCCCAAGGCCGAATGAAAACAAATTGATTTGACTAAGGCTGTGGTAGGAGTCTCCAAAGAGCTTTTTTAGGCCAGGTAGGTCCCTTTTACGAGCGACGAACCGAATCTGGTCTCCTAACTCCAAAACCGTATCTCCAGTAGCTAATAGGTCGTTATCGCCACGACGAACTCGAGAGATAATAGCCGAGAACTGTTCTTCGAGATTCAGAGCTGAAATCTGCTTGCCTGCCACATCCGAATTCGAAATAAAAACTCTTAGGTGCTGGTATTCATTTTCTTCAAAATGTTGCCCTGCCTCGGTGCTTTCGCCCAATAGCTCCGTCAAAGCATCCAGGTCTTCTGCAACGCCAGCAACACGAATGATATCCCCTTCACAAAAGCTGGTATCCCAATTGGAAAGAATAACCTCATGATTACGCATAAGGCGGCCAAATACGACCTGCCACTTGTACTTGCGCCTAAGGTCCCTAATCGGAATCTTACAAAACGCTGATTGGGTAATTCTAATCGCTCTATTCTCAATGACTTGATCTAGAGGGTATTCCTTTCTCAAATCCCTGGCCTCTTGACTAAAGTTGATCTTCCATGCTTTTTGAAAAATGAGGATGGCAATAATTGCCCCCAAGGCTCCCATAGGGTAGGAGAGGGAGTACCCAATGACCGCTTGGTCTAAGCCACTTTGCACGCCTCGTTGACTCAATATGTCTAAGACACCCGCTAAGGCAGCTGTGCTTGTCGTACTACCCGCATATATACCTGCAGTAGAAGCAGAGCTAAAACCAAACAGAAAATGCACTGCCAGGGCGCTTAAGGCCCCAAAAAGCAGCA
Source organism: uncultured Bacteroidia bacterium (assembly GCA_964534295.1). Taxonomy (GTDB): domain Bacteria; phylum Bacteroidota; class Bacteroidia; order J057; family J057; genus JBCAWW01. The sequence goes on from CAZHOC010001325.1 coordinate 2,020, forward strand.
TCAAAGCTAAAAAGCTAAGTTGTTTCCTCCCTTTTTTACGAAAGCTGGCGAAAAAACCAGGCCCATTGCTCAAGCCAATGCTATAAACAAACATGGCCAGGCCAAGAGTCAATACGAATTCTGGGATTTGTAAGGAGGCATCTAGGCCTCCAAAACCGAGACCTATGTAGCCCTGAAGTTCTTCATAGACAACTGGCGCTGG
>CAZHOC010001326.1:0-2221 GCA_964534295.1 uncultured Bacteroidia bacterium
CAATCTGACTTTTGAATCTGTCGATACTGGAGTCTTCAAAAACTTGGCTTTGGCCTATGAGGCCATGCACAAGCAAGGCAATGCCGCTTGTGTATTAAATGCGGCCAATGAAATCACCAATAAGCTGTTTAGAGATGGGAAGATTAGCTTCCCTCAAATTGGTGATATCAACCAAGAAGCGATGGAATCAGTTGATTTTATCGAGCATCCAAGCCTAGAAGATCTGTTTGAAGCAGACCTCGCAGCTAGAGAGTTTGTCAGACAAAGAGTGTAGGTTCACTAGGCTTCAAAGCCTTCCGGCATCTGTGTTTCATGTCCATTGACACTCAACTTGCGGATGATTTCTGCTTGTGCTGGATACTGTTCGATTAAGCGTTCGGCAAGGCCGGCTTCGAAACACTCACCCCTAAAGCCAGGCGCCATGGTGCAGCCAAATAGGGCGTAGCTTCCCTCAGCGGTCAAACATGCTCCCTGCCATACTCCTGCTGGCACATGGTACTGAATATGATGCCCTTGCAAGGGATCAGGCCCCATGAGTATGCGTTCGGCGGAGCCGTCTGGCAACAATAAATGCAACTCCAAAGGATCGCCCCCATAAAAATGCCAGACCTCATCAAAGGTTAAGCGATGAAAGCAGGAGAGACTTTCTGGTTCGTGCACATAAAGCCCGATCATAGCCGTAGCAATTGGCCCTCCGGTAGGAGTCTGCTGCGCAGAACGATAAGTGTTTTTAAACAAAGTCCCTTCTACTGGTAGCCGCTCGAACTGATAATGATCAATAAGGGCTTGGATTTTGGCTGACATTTTGAGGTTCTATTTATGGGCGAGGGCAAAAGTTTGTTCGTAAAGATGGTCTAACAGCGCCTGGCGATCTTTGATTCCTGCCAGAGATTCGTAAGGGAGACATTCCCCGATTTCAACTTTGACGCTGTGGCCCATTTTGTTGCGGACCTCATGTAGCAGCATGGCGTAGCGCAAAGTCTGACTCACATGAGATACAATTTGAAAGAGGCGGCTATTTTGCCCGTGAAAGTATAAGGGAAGGACGTTGGCTTTGCTTTGTTGAATGAGTTTTGCCGTAAAGCGTTTCCACTCTATTTCCTCTGCTTTACCAAAGATTTTTGGCGCAGTAGCCACACCACCAGCAGGAAAAATAGCCAGAGAACCCCCTGCTTTGAGATGCTCTAGGGAAGTCTTGCGAGTCTGAATATTGGTGTGCAAAGCCTCTTTGGTCTCTCTGAAGTCAATCGGAAGCATATGCTTGGCCAAGCGCTTGTCTTGGCGGATGATTATTTCATTGACCAGCACATAGAAATCACCCCTTACTCTAGCCATGAGCTCTCCCATAATCAGCCCATCGACTACGCCAAAAGGATGATTGGCAACAATGAGGAGAGGACCTGCTTTGGGGACTTTGGCCAGCATCTCTGGATTACATTCGATGCCTATTTGAAGCATCTTGAGCGCAAATTGCCAGATTTCTCGCGGGCTGAGATTGGCTTTTTGGATTTCGCGATACCGCTTTTCGATCTTGATACGCCCACTGCTGTATTCCAATCCCATGATCAATAATCGCTTCAAAAGCGGGTCATGAGGCGAGGCATAGGTGAGTTTGAATGTAGTATCAGGCACAGACATATAGAGTTTTGTCTATTGCAAGATAGAGACTTAGCGGGTAGATTCAAGTCAATTATGACAAATGCTTTGCGAGATAACGTACATTTAACACAGGCGTTTTTTGAGCATGATCTTCAGCAAATATTAGCTTTACAAAAGGCTAATTTAGCTGAGCAGATTTCAGAAACTGAATTGCAGCAGGAAGGCTTTGTAACGGTCAAACATGATCTAAAGCTCCTAAAAGCGCTCAACGAGCCTAATCCACACATTATTGCCAAGCTAGGGGAAGAAGTAATTGGTTACGCCTTGGTAATGTCGGCTGAGAAGGCTGATACTGTTCCTGTCTTGATTCCCATGTTTGAGCAAATCGAAAAACTGACTTTTGAAGGGCAGCGATTAGGCGCTGGAAGGTATGTAGTGATGGGTCAAATCTGTATTGCCAAGGCCTATCGAGGGCAAGGACTATTTAAGGCTCTCTACCTACATATGCAGGCTTGCCTGCAGGCTCAGTTTCCCTATGTAATTACCGAAGTGTCCGACCGAAATAAGCGTTCGCTAAGGGCGCACCAAAAAGTGGGTTTTCACCCACTTGAGATATATAATG
>CAZHOC010001327.1:0-2220 GCA_964534295.1 uncultured Bacteroidia bacterium
AAGGCGATGGAGCTTCCCGGTTCTGCACTAGATCGACTACGGGCCAATACCCACGAGATAGTCCTGAGAGTGCTTCGCAATATCATCAAAGCACACGAGCGAAACGGCAATGCGGAATCCGCTCGTCGTTATAAGTATCACTTTGAGGGCTTATTACACAAGATCAAAACCATGGACTCCTAAGCCTAAGGTACATTGATTACGATAACCGTATCGCAGGCCAACTCTGTCTTTAGCCAACGTCCCATCTGTTTTTCTTTCTCCCTTCTTTGAGACGCTCTTAGCGAACGCTTCCACTTGGCCAATACGGTTAAAACAGTATCAGACTTCGCCCCAAACGCTGTCTGTTGCATTTCCCCTAAGGAGAAGTTTTCTAACTCTGGATACAGACTTTTGACTTGAGGCACGAGCTCTGCCCAATTGATTTTTTCTCCTTCGATCAAAATAACCTGCCCCTTTAAGCTATCCATTTGGGCTCGAAGCTGCTCTATTTGGGGCTGCATGGCTCTTTGGGTTTCAAGGGTGGTTCTTGAGGTCAGACTTTGTTCATCGATGCTCTCAGGGCTTTGCAGGATCGTCAGGCGCGTGTCCTCGAGTTGAAAGTTAGCTAAGGAGGCTTCCAGCCGAACGATAGAATCTTCTTCAATTGCAGGTCCTACCAATGCAATGGTCAGCATACAGAGACTATCTCCCTGCATAACATAATCATAATTGGTTACGCGATGCTTTTCGTCTTCAATCTTCAGCTCGATGAAGTTCTCGATGCGCGTTCTGCGACGCAGACTTTGTATACTTTTGACCATAAACCAAAAGCTTGGCACAATCAATAGCAGGACAAAGAGCGACATATAGGTAGTCGCTTTTCGACGGGTTTTTTCATCTACAAAATCGATATATGGAAAGCGCAGGAAGCGCACGATCAAATAGGTCGACAGCGAAATAAAGACGGAGTTGATAAAGAAGAGATAGAAGGCACCGGCAAATATGTCCCATTCTCCTTTGGCAAGCCCATAGCCAGTAACACAGAGTGGAGGCATCAAAGCAGTTGCAATGGCTACTCCCGGAATGGCATTGGTTATTTCTTTGCGGGAGACGGCCACGATACCCGCAATACCCCCAAAAATGGCAACAAGGACATCAAGTGTATCAGGCTGAGTTCGAGATAAGATTTCCTCAGTTGCTGCTCCTAGCGGAGTCGCCAAAAAGTACAATGTGCTCACCAAAATAGAGGCCGTCATGGCAATCGCAAAGTTTTTGAGCGACAAGATCAGATACTCTCTGTCATTGATCCCCATCGAAAGCCCAACCCCCAATATGGGCGACATCAATGGAGAAATAAGCATGGCACCAATGATTACCGCCGATGAGTTTCGGTCCAATCCAATCGAGGCTAGCATCGCGGCACAAGCCAAAATCCAGACATTATAACCTCGAATTTCTACACCCTTGCGGATGTTATCGATGGTTTTTTTGACGTCCGTGGTGTCTCTAAGATTGACAATCCGATAGAGGATGTCGAGTAATTCATCCCAGGCTTGCTGCCAAATGTTTTTGGGGGGTTGGATAGGACTAGGCGTGTCCGGCATGTCTGGTGTGCTTTCCTTAATCATATGATTCTAGTTCTGTCAAAATCGCTTCCCAAGCCTCAATTTGGGTTTCTAATTTTTGCTGACTCTCTTGATATTCTTTTTGGACGGCTTGCAATTTGTCAAAGTCAGTCGCAATCTCCGGATCTGCCATTTTTAATTCCAGCTCAGCTACTGCTGCTTCTAGTTCTTCAATCTTAGCCTCAGCACTTTCTTGGTCCCGCTGCAGTTTCTTGATCCGATTCTTGCGCTGTTTTTGTTCTTGGTAGCTGAGGCCTGCCGCTTGAGTGCTTTTTTCTTCTACTACCGCTATTCGCGGAACGCTTGTCTCTGCCGCTTCGCTCGCTTGCTGGGCCGCTTCTTGGCGAGCTTTCCATTCGGAATATTCAGCATAATTGCCAGGATATTCCTTCACTTGGTGATCCTCTATATACCAAATTTTGTTGCTGACCTGCTCCAAGAAGTAACGGTCATGAGAAACCAATACATATGTCCCTTCATAGGCATTGAGAGCCTCAACCAAAATTTGAATGCTTTGAATATCGAGGTGGTTTGTAGGCTCATCCAGTAACAGAAAATTAGCTTCCGAAACCAAGGTTTTTGCCAAAGCTACCCTTGATTTTTCTCCTCCAGA
>CAZHOC010001328.1:0-2219 GCA_964534295.1 uncultured Bacteroidia bacterium
GACATCTTCGGCAAATTGAAGTCTGAACTTGAAATTCTCAAAGACATTACCGTTTCCTACAAGCCTTCAAAGGCCGCGTTCAAGCAGACGCAATTGGAATACGCTAAGTCTTGGTAAATTAGAGAAGTAAATATATTTAAGCGTTCCGCGTCGCGGAACGCTTATTTTTTTTGCCCAAAAGCTACTCAAGATTGAGTCTTTCGTTAAGAGACTTAGTCATAGCCTCTACTCTCACAGACTGAGCTCCATAAAGGTTGTTTTGCTCGCCGAGATCCTCTTTCAAATTATACAGGCGTCCTTCGTAAGGATTCCTATTGGCATAATCAGGGTCATAGCGATCCCAGAAGCCACCGCTCCCTTTACTTTGGATAAGTTTCCATTCGTTTTGGCGGATCATATGTTTTCTTCCAGTCGTCTGAACAATGAGCTCCTTTCGACTCCCCTCGAGCTCTGAATTAAACAGCAAGGGCACAAAACTTTTGCTGTCCTCCCCTATCCCCGGCGCAAGCGCTTGTTGAGAGAGTTCAGCGCAGCTGGCCAAAAAGTCAGTAAAGCAGATCAAAGCATCTTGGGTACTCCCTGCCTCAACCTTAGATGGCCATCGCACGATAAAGGGCATCCGATGCCCACCTTCCAACGCATCTCCTTTCATGCCTGCCAAAGGCCCCGTGGCGCGATGCGCATATTTAGCTTCATCTTCGGGATACCAAACTGGCCCATTATCGCTACTAAAGATTACGACTGTGTTTTCAGCCAGGCCTTGTTCTTTTAAACTCTTTAGGAGAGCTCCCACATGATCATCCACCTGTTTGACAAAGTCTCCATAATCTCCAGCCCGCGAGCTCCCCAGATGATCTCCATCTGGTAGCCAGGGTGTATGAGGGGCAGGCAATGCCAAATACAAAAAGAAAGGATCCTTATGGGTCTTTTTGAGGAAGGCATCAACTTCATCAAAGAATTTTCCCAACACCTCCTCATGTCGATAGGCAGGGGCAATCTTGCCTTCTCGCCAAAAGGGACCTTGAATTTTCCATTTGCCAGGAGCCGGTCCCCAGCCTTCGCTGGGTCCGATTGAATCCGTGGGCAAAGCCACTGGACGCTTATTTTTGATATAATAGTAAGGCGGAATGTCCAAGGAAGCGGGAATCCCAAAAAAGTAGTCAAAGCCATTGTCCAAGGGCCCATTAACTAGATCCTGACCAGCAGGTGGATTTTTTTCGTCGACAATACCTTGGTGCCATTTCCCTACCATGGCAGTTTGATAACCCGCTGACTTTAGCAGACTAGCGACTGTTGGGAATTGATCCGACATCAAGCCTTCTTGGTAGGAGCGTTTATTGCGGAAAGGATATGTTCCTGTCAGCAGACCAAAGCGAGAAGGCACACACCAAGCGGCTGGCGCGTGGGCATCGGTGAAGCGCATGCCCTCAGCGGCAAACTGATCTAAATGGGGCGTTTTGATATTCGAATTAGGGTTGTAGCATCCCAAATCACCATATCCCATATCATCAGCCAGAATGAAAAGGATATTGGGTAAAGACTCTTGCGTAGCGGGAGGCGCACAACTTAGCAGTGCGCAGGCGATGAGAAACAGTAGCTTTTTCATAGCAATGAGTCCTATTAAATATCCATTTGTTAGGCGGCAATTACGCCCCAAGAAAGTTGCCGAGCAGCGGCTAGATCATGATCCGTAAGGGATGCCCCAGTACGCAATTCGGCTTTTACCAATTGTAAAATAGGAGCAAAAGCAAAGGCTCTAAACATCATCAGATTAAGATCTTTAAATACACCTGCTTCATGGCCAAAATGTAAAAACATATTCATCGGCGCAAGCCAACGGTTTTCCTGTTTAGGATCCATCTCTCGCACCGCCACGCTATTGGCACTCTGCTCCAAAAACCAAAAGGCATCACTATGCTCGCGCGCAAAGCGATAATGATTCTCCCAAAGCAATTGGAAGCCTTGGGTAAAATCCATTTGCGGATCAAAGCCTTCAAAAATCGCTTGCGCAAACTCACGTCTCACCTTCACAAATAATTGGTTGAGCAAATCATCCTTATTGGCATAATAGATATAGAGAGTCGCTGGAGAAACGCCCGCTAATTTGGCCAGTTTACTCATGGAGAGTCCCTCTATGCCATGCTGGTTGATGAGTTGAATGGCAGCATCCACGACTGCCCGTTCTTTATATTTGACTCTAGGGAGGGTAACTATGGACT
>CAZHOC010001329.1:0-2216 GCA_964534295.1 uncultured Bacteroidia bacterium
GCCAAATTAGCTCTTTCAGAAAAGTAATCGATACCCTACAAGTATAGGATGAAAAGGGGGAGCGGCTCTGTATGATAAGTGATTTCAAGGCAAGGCCCATAAAAAACCCATTTGTCACCTTGAGCCTGTCGAAAGGCCTTATGCGGTATTCGACTGCTTCGCAAAACGCTCAGGCCTAAAAATAAATTGGTATCGATCAATACGATCCGTAGGGGCGCAAAATTTTGCCCCCCTACATTCCCACAAATCGAAGCATCATTTGATCAAGGATAATCGTTCCGCGCAGCGGTGGCTACCCCCAAAATCGGCACAAAAAAATGCTTGAGTCGCCAAACTATCAGCAAATCAAGCATTTATCTATCTGTTTAAGATGCTTAACTAAATCTTCGGCGCATCAAATCGTCAAAAATCAAGCCGCAGAGCACTATCACAGCGATCAAAACCGCCTTTACAAAATCCACTTGGGTGATCAAAGCCGCGATGACGCTAAAGATCGCCGTAACGATCCCAGCACGCGCCAAACGCTTTAAGAAGGTAACCTCTGGCTGGAAGCGAATCACTTTGCGGAGCGTATCTTTTTCTCTCTCGCTGTCTAGGTTTTTGCGTTGGCCGACTAGGCGCAAGAAACGGGCAAAGTTCAAGCTATCGTCATCATCCGCATACTCTGGTAGCGAACTAAACTTGATATTACGTGCTAAGCGAATCCGCTCAATATCTTCATGATCACTCAGGAAGAGGTTAGGCGCAGTACCGAACTTACTCATCTGCTTGTAGACATAGAGGAAAAGCTCATTTTCGCTGATGTAACCCCGCTGGTCCAAATCTGCATCTCCTGACGAAAGTCCTTGGATGATACTTTCAGTAAAGCCCGGGTTTTTCTGTCCACCCTCGGTACGAATGGTTTTGAGGGTATCTTGAGAGGTTAATACCACCGAACGAGTTTCGGCTGAGAAATTGGCGAGACGAAGTTCTTTTTGGTCCCGAGACTGCTGGTCCATCAAGGTTCTGGCAAAGCTGTCGATCAAAAGCACCTTGCTTTCTGATTTACAGTTTTTAACAACATCTCGGATAAAGCTAGCAGAGATTGCAGTTTCTTCTAGCGATTCCATATCGGTATTGATGTCGACAAAGTAAACTTCGCCTTCATGATTGATGAGCTCAAAGCCCGTCATGTACATCAATAAGAGCTCATGCGGCTCTCGGTTGTGAAAAAACTGGGAGATTGCTTGTTGGGCTGCAGCACAACTTTCATTCTCTTGGGTGTAAATACGACCAAAACCCCCGATACGAGTATCGTTCAAGGCTTCTTTAAGCGCGTCAAATTCGGCAGGACTAGCTACTAGTTGGGCAGTCTTATTATCCTCATATAAACGAGCACTGAGCATTAGAGCAGAACGAACCATCACGAGTATCTAAAATTATTTTTTTCCTAAATCTTTTTCAAAGCTAGAAAATATGTAGCAAATCACAATCTAACTTACATTACAACTCGAATCTCTTCTTCTTCCTCAACGTCTTCAGCTACTAAAGCTTCCATTTCTTCTGGGGTGAAAAAGCGACTGATAAATAAGCGAATGGGCACCAGAGCGGCAATCATCAACGGAAATAGAATGCCGAGCTTAGATGCTTTCAATAGCCAAAGTACCACAAAACATGCCAACTGTATCAAGGTGAAGGTATGCAATCGCTTAGCAGGCATCACGATGAGATAGTGGGCTTTGGGGTAGAGCTTGGGATCTGTAACCCATAGCACGAGCCGATCCCAAAAATGGTTGCCCGCCAATGACGTAAATCCCATATATAAAAATAACCCAAATAATACTGGCATCGGAATCAAAGCGATATATCCTAAGAAAAATAAAGAGGCCGCGATCAATACGTGAATCAATAGGCCGCTAAGTCGGTTCTCTACTACAGAAACAATCTTCTCCTCTTTGGCGCCGCTCTTACTTTCGAGAATCTTATAGTTGGCTAAGCTCTTGACGTGATTGAGGGAATGAACCGTTGCAGCCACGATCCAAGGCAAAGCAAAAAAGCTACTCACCAAAATAATCAAGCCGACAATGGCCAAATCAAGGTGGTAGCCGTAGCCTTTTTTGAGTTTGTTATCAGCAGAATTGACCAAGCGAGTGGTGATACTCTGATCCAAGAAAAGCAAGATCGTGGCAAGAATCGCTGGGAGGATAGCTGCAAAAATCACCCAAGTAGGCATCGCC
>CAZHOC010001330.1:0-2204 GCA_964534295.1 uncultured Bacteroidia bacterium
CCGGTGTTCACCGCGGGCCGAACGCCCGAGTGAAAAAGATCCGCTTCGAGGAAACAGCGCTTTCTGTCAAAGGGGCCGAACAGTGGCTCAAGTTGCATGCACAAGATCTATTAGGAAAACGGCCTCCGGGAAGACGCCCACGGGTAATGGTGACCATGCCTAGTCAAGCTGCAAAAGATTATGATCTCGTCCGGAATATGGTGTCCCTTGGGATGGATGTGGCCCGCATCAATTGTGCGCACGATACCCCTGAGATTTGGGCTCAGATCATCGCTCAAGTAAAACTAGCCAGTAAAAAAGCCGGTCGAGAAGTAAAAATCGCCATGGATCTGGCTGGGCCTAAAATTCGGACAGGAGGTTTAGCGGGTGGAGCAAGAGTGGTCAAATATCGTCCTCAAAGAGATGAGCGTGGCTATACCATAAAAGGATTTCGAATTTGGTTGGCAGAACGCGCCGAAGGTCCTAATGCATTGCCAGTAGCGGGGATCAATCAATTGTCTCTAAAGCCCGGGGATGGGCTGTGGCTGAGGGATGCTCGAGATAAAAAAAGAAGTCTCATTATCGAATCAGAGGGAGCCGGAGGGTATTGGGCTATCGGGCAAAAAACAACCTATTTTGAAACGGGTTTGGCCTTTTTTGCCAATAAAGAGATGCTTGAACCCATCGCAAAAGTTGGGCTCTTACCCGCCAAAATCGCTTCCATCCTCCTCAATGTTGGGGATGAATTAATCATACATGCTGATGCTATTCCCGGAGAATCGGTCCAAAGAGATAAGCATGGAAATATCATTGCGCCTGCGCATATCAGCTGCACCGAACCCAAGGTACTAGGAGACGTCAAAGTGGGAGAACCTATCTACTTCGATGATGGTAAAATCAAAGGGGAGATAAAAGCGTTCTCCGAAGGAGAAATAAAAGTAGAAATCACCCAAACTCCAGCCAAAGGGGGAAGACTCCGGGCCGATAAAGGCATTAACTTCCCCGAAAGCATATTGTCTGTTTCAGGCTTGACTGCTAAAGACCGAGAGGACCTGCCTTTTGTGGTTGAGCATGCCGATTTGATCAATTTCTCCTTTGTCAATTGCGCAGAGGATGTGCTTGATCTGCAGGAAGCGATTGCCAAATTGCGAGCTTCTGACCGTTTGGGAGTGATTTTGAAAATCGAAACCCAAAGAGGTTATCGTAACCTTACTGAGATTTTGTTGACCGCCATGCGTCATTATCCGATTGGGGTCATGGTGGCAAGAGGAGATTTGGCAATCGAGTGCGGCTGGGAAAATATTGCACGTATCCAAGGAGAGATTTTGAGTCTTTGCCGAGCCGCTCATGTGCCAGATATTTGGGCTACTCAAGTCCTAGAATCCCTAGCCAAAAAAGGACTGCCTTCACGGGCCGAAATTACAGATGCTGCCAAGGCACAAAACGCCGATGCGGTGATGCTCAATAAAGGCCCTTACATTCTCAATGCGATTCGTTTGCTGGATAAGATTCTGGTCGATCTGGCTTCTTATGACGATAAAGGTTTACCCACTTTGCCTGCGCTTGAAAGAGAAGAAGAGCGGGTGTTGCAGGAGTGACCGCTGCGCGGAACGCTCATCCTTCTAGGTCCTTCGGCGGGGCTCAGGAAGACAATTTGAGTCATTTATGGTATTGACTAATAGCCTCCATTTGTCATCCCGACCGTAGTGGAGGGAACTTTGAAGGGGTAGCCTGCTTCGCGGAACGATTATTCCCAACAAAAAAACGCTGACAGAATCTCAATCCTGTCAGCGTTTTTCTTGTTAGCTAAAATTAAGCGTGAGCCGCAAATTTTTCGGCTAGTTTAGACTTGGGTGCAAGTCCAACGTGCTTATCAACTACTTCTCCGTTTTTGAAAACAAGAAGAGTAGGGAGGTGCATGATACCGTATTTTTCGGCAGTTTGACGATTGGCGTCAACATCCATTTTGGTGAATTTCATTTTTTCGCCCATATCTCCAGCAATTTCGTCAAGAATTGGAGAAAGTGCGCGACAAGGCCCACACCATGCGGCCCAAAAATCTACCAGTACGGGTACATCGGAGTTGATTACCTCCTGATCAAAATCTGCATCCGTTACTGCTTTTGCGTTACCCATTTTATAAGTCAATTAAAAAATTATACAAAATTATAGAGGCTTTTCGTCCTCTTATGATGATTCAAATTTACGGCTTTATTTGGTCTATT
>CAZHOC010001331.1:0-2199 GCA_964534295.1 uncultured Bacteroidia bacterium
TAGCTGGGGATTGCCTTGCCAGATATCTTTGATGATGTTGATACAAAGAGGATTAGTACCAGAATTGGCAGTAACAGCAATGCTCCCATCTAGGCTCAGTTCTAGCCCAAATGGATGAGGAGCCATATCTATGGTTTGGCCATAAGGCTCGATGATACGTCCGTTAGGAAGAATGCTTTGAGCAGATTTGTTGATGGAGCAGTAGCGTTCCCCGGCGGGGGCCTCAATGAGATAAGCGTTCTCCGAAGGAGTCTGACAAGCCCATAAGAGCAGGAATAAAAAAAAGTAGCGATGCATCTTGGTAGTCCTTATGGAGAATTTGCTTTTTCCTATCTTTAAAGCACAAGAAAACACAATATAATGATGAAAATGCAGCTTTTTCACAGGCTCCTTTTGGGTCTGGCTTACCTATGTTTGCCGATTAGCTCCCTCTTCGCTACCCATCAAATGGGCGGTCACATCGAGATGGAACAGATCAACGGTCTGGAATATAAACTGACGGTCAAGACTTTTTCGGATCCTGCTCCAGCGGGAGTCGATCGATGCTCAGCGGATATTGAGGTTTGGCAGATAGATGCGGCGGGTAATACTACCCTAGTAACGATCTTGCAAAACATCCCACGCAGCAATGGCCCCCTGCATCAAGGTCCTATCTTGGATTGTGCGATCACCAATTTTAATGATGGAGAAACAGTCTATTTATCCTACAAACGCAATCTGTATGAGACAAGCTATACTTTCGCTGGTCCAGGAGTTTATGAATTAAGGTATTCAGACATGAACCGCACTGGTGCGATTCTAAATGTCCCTAATGCAGATAATACACCTTTATTTTTGAGCCTGACGGTAGTGATCGATAGCTTGCAGGATGAGGCTCCCCAATTGCTTAATGAATCGATTTTTGCCCTTGCCTGTACTAATACCCCTTGGCAATATAGCCCTATCGCCTTTGATCCGGATGGGGATTCTTTGACCTATGAAATAGAGCCTGTATGGGAATATGCACCGCCTTTAGCCCCTCAATTGGTTAGTGGATATCAATTTCCCGATGACGCTAGCTTTGGGGGAGGCACTTTCCAGATTGATCCCAATACGGGATTAGTTTCTTGGGATGCCCCTAGTCAGGAAGGGCTATATGTATTTACCATCCGAGTAAAGAGTTATCGAAATGGGCAATACCGTTCTGAGACTTTGCAAGAGGTTCCAATCATCGTGATTACTTGTGGCAACATGCCCCCCAACTTTGTGCAAGGCAACCATAACTCCATCGAATATGCGCACCCTGGTCAGACATTCAACTTCGCGGTAGAAGTCAATGCTGGGGCGGCAAATGATAGCCTCTATGTAGATTACCAGCTCGGCGACCGCCCCAATGCCGGTAATTTTACCAACCAGCAAAGCAACTTCAATATGCTCGTTACTGCAGAAGACTCTGCTCAAGGGCTATTTACCCTCGATACTCTGCCCGTAGGTTTGCAAAATACGAACAGCCTTCCCGCTAGGGTACGATTGGATATGACATGGACGCCAGACAGTGCTGATATCGGTAAGTACTACCAGTTTGATGTATTGGCGCATAACAACTTATCCTACCTCAACGGCTCGATGCAGACGATGCTGAGCAATTATCAGGCGATCCGCTTTTCAGTCTTGGAGCCAGTGCCTGTGGGGGTAAATGCCCAAATCAATAATTGGGGAGGGGTGACGGTTAGCTGGACAGATTTTCCTTATGATTCGGCTCAGTTTTACAGGATTTATAGAGTCAAGGATACCTTGCCAGAACTGAATCCCCCCTGCGAAGTCCGCAATGATTCTGCTCATTTTGAGTATTTGGGCTATACCACAAGTTGGGCTCCCAATGTGTTTGGCTATATACCGCTGGGAGTCGATTCGCAGACGCTTTGCTATGTGGTTACTGCGGTCAAAGGCAATATTTGGAATATCCTGGAGGAGAGTTGTCCCTCAGAAGTGGCTTGTGTAGAGGATTTTACCACTTCCGTGGAAAGTATTTCGGAGCTCGACCGATGGATATTGGAAGCCCCCAATCGTTTGGATGGCTTTGTATTGAGAAATGCGGGTGGCCAAACGAAGCCGATGCAATATTTAGTGATTGATACCCAAGGGAGAAGCGTTCTGCAAGGCAGTACCAACCAAAGTCAGCTTGAAATAAATACGCCTGATCTCTCTGCTGGTATGTAT
>CAZHOC010001332.1:0-2197 GCA_964534295.1 uncultured Bacteroidia bacterium
CTAGTCCAGCCGAAAGTTTACCCAAGGCCATCAGCTTCTCGTTTTGCTGCTGCAATGCAGTAAAGTTGCGCACACGATTGGTCATCACATGCACAAAGGCAGTAGTCAATTCATGTTGCGTGCTGATCATCTCAGGGAAGCCGTCCTTATGAAAGCGTACCACTATGGCATCTTTGACAGCTTCGGCATTGGCTACGCCACTTTGCAATCGGGAATAAGGCAAAATACCCGTAATGGTATTGCCTTCTACGAGAAACATTTCCCGCCTTTGTTCAGGAAAGTAAACCCGAAATTTTCCTTCCAATACGACAAACAAATAATCACTCGGATCACCTGCTCGAAAAAGAAGATCTCCTACTTTGGGATAAAGGATTTCACTTTTGTCCAGCATCCATTGGAGCTGGGCTTCGGGGACTCCAGCAAGTTCGGAGACTTGTTGGAGACGATGAAGAATCTCTGACATGAGGGGCAGAAGATTATTTAGCCTTCAAAGCCTATTTTTTTGTGAGCACCATCGCAATAGGGCTTATTGGCAGAAGCGCCGCAGCGACAGAGAAATACTTTGGTATCCTTTTGAGTAGTGTTGCCATCTGCATCCGCGATCAGACAATCGGACTCAATCATTAAAGGACCATTTTTGAGGACGTTTACTTTTACTCTTTCGTTTGTATTTGAAGATTCGGCCATGGGTTCAGAATCATTTTGGATGTAGGATAATGCTCCGGAGGGGCATTGATCGATTTGTGCTTTTATTTCTGCTGTTGAAGCGCCTTCAGCATTGATCCATGGCCTTGCCTTGGGATCGAATACAGAGCTCAAGCCTCGCCAACATTTTTCGGAGTGGATACATTGCCCAGGTTTCCAGACGATGCTCAACTCACCATTGGTGTAGGTTTTTACTTTATCGGACATAGAACGTTACAATCAATTGAGCGAAATCACAGGTAGCTCTCTGGTCATGGTATTGTGAAACATGAGCTCAGAGATCTGATAATCGCAATAAGGCATAATGGGAAAACTATCTAATGTGTCCGAAACCTCTAATTCAGTTTCAGCCAAAAAGATCACCCATAGCCGCCTACGATCAAGTGATAATGTGTAAGAGTCTATTTTGCCATCACTCATCAACTCATTGACTAAGGTCCTTTGGGCCGGAATCAATGACATAAATTGCTGAGTCATTAAGGCGGGTAGGTCTATTTCAACCATGTACTGGTTCATACCTATTTATATACTTTGTTTAGGGATAGCAGTAAAATATACGCATAATAATCGGGAATTAACGGTTGGGAAGCCTCCCCAAACCGTTTTGCATTTATTGTCAAACACTTAAAGGGGAAAGTTGCGAGAAATGTTTTCTAACTAATTTATTAGTTTTAAAACTAACGAATTAGTTATATTGCCATTGTAATCACTCATAAACTTATTTCCACATGAAAAATTTATTATTGATCACCCTATCTTTTCTCTGCATCACAGCCCAAGCACAACTCAACACAGCCACCGCTCTGAAGCTAAGTCCTGAAAAAAAAGGGACCGCTGCTATGAGCTGGGAAGAAGAAAGTTATGATTTTGGTAGCCTAGAAATCGGGGCAGACGCAACTCATACCTTCATCGTTAAAAATACCGGAGACGCAGATCTAGAGCTCACTAGCGTGAAGCCTTCTTGTAGCTGTACCGTCGCTGATTATACCAAGACCGCCATCGCGCCAGGGGAGACGGGTTTCGTAACCGCTAGCTACAAAACCTCCAAAGCGGGGATTTTTTCAAAGACTGTTACCGTGCAAACCAATACCGAGCAAGGTCCTATGGTACTTCGCTTAAGAGGGGAGGTAGCTAAAAAAGAAATGTAATTCGAGCTATTCCAGAAAGCGCAATCTATTAATCCGTTGCTCCTCTTCGAGGAACAGCGGATTTGCTTTTTGCCACTTCAACCAACGAGCCAGCAAAATATCGTTTTGTTTGCTCGTAACCCATTTACGGAACTGCTCATCATTTCCTTCTTGTAGAAGCCAAAAGTGATAGGCCTCCCAATGTCCAGCTGCTTGAATCGCTTCCCAATAGTCAAATAGCGCGTTGGGAAATTGCTCACTTAAAATTTCCTTATCTCGCCAGTTTTGTATGAAGGCAGCTCTTGCCGCCGCGATAGCCTGTGGCTCGGTGAGGCCTTGGGAAAACTGTGCTTTGCTAGTTTGTA
>CAZHOC010001333.1:0-2192 GCA_964534295.1 uncultured Bacteroidia bacterium
GTAAGTGCCGTTCGCTCCCAAAAGGAGTGAGGTAAAATAGTATGAAAGGGAGCCATAAGCTCCCTTTTGTCGTTTTAGACGACCTCTTTTGACCAATGAAGGGTAGGGTGGTCATCTGTCTTGCAGCAAGTTTTGCCAGCGTTAACTAACTACACCATTCTCAATGGTAATGCTGGAGCCGTCAAACTTAGATATACGCATGCTGAGCCCCTTACCAGAGGTGTGCAAATCCTTGTCAGGAACATAAGTGATGGATTGTTCTTGCAGCATGCCTATCGCAATTTCTTCGCCCATTAGCATCGACTGTACATAGTCAGAGTAGTAATGCACTCCGGCCCAGTCCCTTCCAATGGAGATATTGGCGGCTACCTTATTGAGCTCATCCACTACAGACAAGGGTTCGGTCCTTACAGTTCGCAGTTTTTTGCCATTCTTGTTTGGCACAAAGGCAAATTGGCAACTTTCGCGCTCCTCCGAAAGTTCAAATGAATCACCATCTTCTGCAATATTGATATACAGATCGTTGTTAAAAAAGGCTTTAAGAATGGTTACGCAGGCGCCTGCAACGGTGGCATGACCTGCTCCGTAGGTTGGGTGCATTGGGGAGCCTTCTACGAAAGCCATTGGCAAAAGCAAGTCGTCTCCATTTCCCTTCAGCACCCCTGCTTGCTGCAGTACGTGGCACATGTCAGCAAGGTTTCGAGCAGCCGTACTTTCTCCTGCGGCATCAAGCGCGGGAGCTACTTTGCTAAGCCTTGCAAAGCGTCCTCCCAGCGCCTCCGGACGGAGTCTTCTATGCACATTGAATTTTTGATACCGCACTGCTTTCAAGGCTCTTGTCGCAACTTCTGTAACTAAGGTCAAAATATGCGGGCCGCCAAACAAAGCAAATCCCTGCTGGTGATCATTGACATCTGCTGCTTGAAAAGGAATGCCGGGGTCAAATAGTTTGCTCCCTTGTGCAACTGGAGCAGACAATAGGATTAGGCATGCATTCAAGTAGGCTTCATACAATGCATCATAATGCACGTAGGTTGCGAGGTCCCTGCCGGTCGTAATAAACCTTCTTCGGTTTCCCTGATACAATTCTTGCCCCCTGAAATCAGCACCATTTTGTACATCAAGCCATTCCTTGAAATTAGTCATGTAGTCCTGCTCCTTTGCCTGTCTTACGCGCTGATCAATGGTGATGGCTCCATAGTTTACGAATCCATCTTCTGCATCAAATTCTGGTGTTTTATCTCCAGCGGTATTTAACCCGGTATTACCCATAAGTAAAAACTGGGATAAGTAGGGGCCCTTTTTATCGCCTTCAGTGAATCCCCTAAAAGCATTTGCCAATGTTAACGGTGCACCATTTCGTCTACCATCTTTGAAAAATGCCAAATTGTTGAGCGCATCAATTACTTCCTGAGCTTTGCGCTCCTCCCGATTGGTTGACCTTGCTTCATCATAAAACACATTGAAGGAGATGTCTCTAAGGATAGCCTGAGCGTATACTTCTCCAATTTCAGCCGTTAGTTCCTCGCTGCCAAGCTTTGGGGCTGGCGGCATCATCACAGCATGGGAATCCGGACCTTGCAAATCAAAGGAAAGTCCAGCGGATTCGCTTTCCCAAGCTCTCACGTTGTCTGTTTTCTTTCCACGATCTGATTCCCAGTTCTTCTTCTTGGGTTTGGGATCTGGGACACCACCTGTGGGTCCTAGTGGTGTAGCAATAAAGTCATTTAATTTGCCTGAATCAATTCCTTTAACAAAGAGATCGAAATCTGCATCATCTCTTACAAGTCCAGTTTGAGAATCGTGGGGTAGCCCCTTAGTGAAGCTCATGGGTTTAAGCTTTATGCTTTCATCACCATTGGTCAATTGTTCCGCCGGTTGATCTCTTGTTTCCCCTTGAATGGTATTCGCGTCTCTATAAGTGTACGTGCGGTCTCGGGCGATTTCTGCTGCCCTTATGCGCAGTTCATAATTGTCTTGTCTTCTTTTTTCTGATGGTGACATTTTACTAAATTTTAGTTCTACATATCGATCAAGATCTGATACAAAACCGTAAAATGCAATACCCATTTTTGGGTATTCTTTTGCACTATAAAAAGAAACTCATTAGATTATTTCCAGATAGGGTATTCCGTCTTTCGAAAAATTAGCAGATGATAATTACTGCGTAATATTTTCAGAAATGATCCACC
>CAZHOC010001334.1:0-2192 GCA_964534295.1 uncultured Bacteroidia bacterium
GATCAAAAAAGATCCAGTCTTTGACACCTACAATCATATGTCCTCTCATGCGGTCAGCAAGCTAGAGGATGTTTCCTACCTCTTTTCTGATAATAGCAAGAGCCCTGCCGTAGGGATTGTCGTCGGTCTTTTAGGAGGTGCCATGTTTCTATTCATGCTTCTGCCGGCGGTTAACCTTGTCAATCTCAACTCAAGCCGCATCATGGAACGTGCTTCTGAAATCGGCGTTCGTAAAGCCTTTGGGGCGAATGTGGGACAGCTCACTACTCAGTTTATTATTGAAAACATACTGATTACCCTCATTGGTGGAGCCATTGGTTTGGGAGTAGCGCTGGGCGTGCTGGAGATTATCGAATCTACAGATGTCATCCGCTATGCTCAATTAGGACTGAGGTTCAATGTATTTGTGTTCGCGATCCTGATCTGTTTGTTTTTTGGGATCCTCTCAGGCGCGCTACCCGCTTGGCGCATGTCTAAACTTCATATCGTCAACGCACTAAAAGGAATAAGATCATGATCCGTCAAGCAATCAAACTCATCTGGAATCAAAGACGCAAGCACCTAGGGCTTTCTTTCGAAATCTTCTTTTCCTTCTTGGTCCTCTTTGCGGTCTTTAGTTTTGGCTTCAATAATCTCGACAAATACCTCCAACCCTTGGGTTTTGAGTATGAGGACATTTGGACCTTTCAATTCAATCGTGCTACGCAGAACGATTCCCTCGCTTTAGTGATTGATGAAATCGTCATGCAGCAACTCAACAATTATCCCGAAGTGGAGGAGGTGAGTTTTTGTAACTATAACGTTCCCTTTTCTGGCTCCGAAAATACCACTGTGGTGGGCAATGCGAATGCCGCCTATGATACGCAGATCCATTGGGTGGATGATAATTACTTTAAGACCATGCAATTGGAATTGATTGCGGGTCGCTTTTTCGGGCAGGAAGATCGTGGCCTTGGCAAAGTCCCTGTCGTCATCACCGAAGACCTCGCCAACTTTTTGTTCCCCGCAGGGGACGCCCTAGGCAATACACTCGATAGAATGGACGATATCAATGAGCCTCATCAGATCGTAGGCATTACGCGTAATTACCGCTACAAAGGAGGCGTGATGGGTGTGCCTCATGCTTTATTTTTGCAAAAGAAGCCTACTCAAATACTCCCCAATATCTTACTCAAGGTCAAGGCAGGTACCGGAGCCGCTTTTGAAGCCCGTCTGATGCGCAATCTTCAACAAATCGTCCCTGAGTCCAATGTCGAAGTAAAGTATATGGAAGATATGCGTGATGATTACCTACTATTAGCGGTGGTGCCTGTTTTGATATTTAGCATCATTGGAGGTTTCCTCATCTTCAATGTGGCCTTGGGCTTGTTTGGCGTATTGTATCAAAATATCAACCGCCGCAAGCAAGAGATTGGTGTCCGTCGAGCCATCGGTTCTACTCAGTCGGGAGTAAGCAAGCAGTTTGTTTTGGAGATTGCCGTCCTTGCTTCTATGAGTCTGATCTTAGGACTTTTCTTTGCGATTCAGTTTCCCTTGCTCAATGTTTTTGAACTCAAGCCCGAAATTTATCTTTTCGCTATTGGCTTTGCCGT
The DNA here is from genome assembly GCA_964534295.1 of uncultured Bacteroidia bacterium. Classification (GTDB taxonomy): domain Bacteria; phylum Bacteroidota; class Bacteroidia; order J057; family J057; genus JBCAWW01. Next base: position 1,593 of record CAZHOC010001334.1, read on the forward strand.
AATAAGTATTTATTTATTAGTGGTGATTTGCGCTTTGATCCCGAGTCGACAAGCAGCCCAACTGCATCCGGCCATGGCCTTGCGCGAAGAATAAGCATAAGCACACACGCATGATCCTCATTATTGACGATAATCAGGCCGTTTTGGCTTCACTCAAACTCCTCCTCAAAAATGAGGGCTGGGACTGTGCGGCTGTCAAGAAACCGCACACAGCTTTAGAGTTTGTACGTGAGCAAAAGCCAGAGTTGGTCTTGTTGGATATGAACTTTTCGCTGGAAACCAGCGGAGAGGAAGGGCTTGATTTGCTACAACAAATCTTAGCAATAGATCCGAGTTTACCGGTGATTTTGATTACGGGTTGGGCCACGATCGAACTGGCAACTCAAGGCATGCGAGCTGGAGCAAGGGATTTTATCAGTAAACCCTGGGATAACGATCAACTCGTCCAATCCATCAAAACGGCGCTGGCCTTAACTGCTTTTCAGGCTCAAACCACCACGCGTAAAGAACTCGATAAGCAATATAATTTTGGCCATATAGTGGGCGAGGACCCCGCCTTTATGAAAATCCTCCAGACCGTAGGTCGGGTGGCTAATACGG
>CAZHOC010001335.1:0-2188 GCA_964534295.1 uncultured Bacteroidia bacterium
GGGAAGAAAGCTATTTTTCGCCCTTATTGATTGATTATCAACAAACTGGGGATCCCTATATCCTTTTTGGTAGTGGTGGAGAGACGGTAGGCGGTAGCTTATGGGAGGTACGCCTAAGTGAGTTTATGCAAAACGGGCTAAGTAATGCTCAAGCCTTATTAAGCCATCCTAATAAAGGCTATATCGCCGTTGCGAGCATCGCGGATCTAAATTTGGATGGTGTCCCAGACATTATCGTTCCGCAATTGCGGGAAAACCTTATCGCGATCGACGGAAATAGCAAGCAAGAATTATGGCGCTATACGGAGAGCTTGCATGATTTCTATGTCTCACCGACGATCGGACAATTTGTGGGAGATGAGAGTCCAGATGTCTTTGGGACCGCCTCCTTTGGCAATTGGCCATTTTACCAAAGTAGTATTCGGTTTTTGATCGATGGCAGCAATGGCAAAGTAGTTTGGTCAGAGGCGGGCTTCCCCTTCCAACTCTGCTCTGGTTTGGCTTTAGACTGGGATGATGATGGTTTTGATGAGTTACTCTTTCCGCTCAATGAGGATACAGCCAGCACAGGCAGATATTACCAGCATCAATTACACCTCTACGATTTTAACGATCAGCTTTTTATGCCCATTGATAGTGTAAGGCCTGGTGTGATGATGTTTTCCATGCCGCTAATCACCGATCTTGAAGGAGATCAAAACTGGGAACTCATTTTTAGCACCCATGACAATACTGAGGATTGGTATCAGCCAGCAGGCTTTAGCTTATATAGTGTAGATTTGGGCCGCTTCGCGGAACGCTTATCCTGGGGTGGCTATCAAGGCAGCCTGGCCAATGGCTTCTATCCTCAAGAACTCGTACTAGGACTAGAGACCTCCTCCATCGCAGGTTTGAGGGTCTATCCCAATCCGGTCCAAGAGACTTTATTTGTACGTTCGGCCACAGGCCAGCCTATAGACAAAATTTCTCTTTATGATATGCAGGGACAGCTAGTAGCATTTTCCTACCAAACGCAAAGTCTAAGCTTAGAAGACTTAGCTTCCGGTCTTTATTGCTATCGAATTAAGATAGGGGTAAAAATAGCCAGCGGTCGGATTTTCAAACGATAATCACTTACTCCTTCAACACCCGAAAAGTCCCACGCTCTGAGCATAAGAAATAAACCCCTGCTGGTAAATCGGAAAGGTCAATTCCTTCGCGGGTTTGTTGCCAATCCTTTTGTTTTCGCCCCAAAAGGTCCAACACTTCCAATTTGTCTATATCCATCCCACTGATTTGTACATAATCCTTAACTGGATTAGGATAGATGGCTACAATCTGACTGGGGTCTACCCATACTTTGACCAAGGATGAGTATTGCTCTCCCGCATCCAAACTTACTTCTTTGAGGCGATAATAGTTCCAATGAGCGTTGGCATTTTGGTGCAAGAATTGATAGTTCTGCGCAGCAGGCTGTGAAGAAAGACTTCCTAGTTCCTTCCAGTTGCTATTGGCCATACGATGCTCGATATGAAAGCTAGTTCTTTGTGGATTATTTTCGGCTTCCCAGCTTAGCTGAACGTTTCCTTCTACGGCCAAGCCACTAAAATTCAATTCCTCTAATGCCAGCACACTTGCAGGACGACAAAAAACTCGACTATCACCGTTCGGAAAGTTAAAGTTTTGCAGCTCGTTCCAAATGTGAGTCACAACTGTACTATAATTGTTTCGAACAGTGCTGTGAATAATGGGGGGGGCATTATAGGTCAAAGGAGTCTGTTCTTGATACATGGCCATATAAGTAACCATAGCGGCTAGGAAATAGGTCGTCGCCATCCCATGAGGCGCGTCGTCCTCATAGAGACTATCAATCGGTATCTGATCAAAGGGGCTTTGGGCCAGCAGACTACTGATCACCGGGCCAACCGGGATCATACTCACACACTGATTAGGACGAGCTGTCGCTAAAGAGTCGTGGTACTCCAAAAACCAATCGTGAAAACCTCCATTTAGGTATGTGTTATAAGCCGTCCATTCCGCTGCTGTGGGAGGAAAACCCGCGCCAAGAAATCCTGCCATATCAGGCCAGTTTTCGTAGACGTACAGATCTAAAGAATCCTCTTGTAAATTCACCCAATCGAAAATCGAGTCTGTTGCAGTGAGGGGCGTCAAAGTATTGTTGAAATAAGGTAAAGTGGGCGCTTGATAC
>CAZHOC010001336.1:0-2187 GCA_964534295.1 uncultured Bacteroidia bacterium
AAGAGCCATGGCAATAGGCAAGAAGTAAAAGTATTCATTTGTACCGTTTTTGGCCGTTGCACCAATTTGAAAGCCCATGAGTGCGATACTAAGCACCATCAGAGCCAACGCAATTTTCTTAGTCATAGAGTTGTGTTGTTTATGCTAAAAATGAATAGGGCCGGAGATGTTTCCAGCCCTTTCCTATTTATACCAGTTTCATCAAAAAGTTACCTATCTTCTCTAAAGAATTTGTGTATGGTGGGTAAAGTGGCTTCAAAGTGCCAAACACTTGATGCAGTACACTACGCTCATGTGAAAATGCCATGAAACCAGCATAGCCATGTGCCTTACCAATCCCACTATTGTTTGCCCCGCCAAATGGTAAGTTGGCGTGCGTAAAGTGGATCATCGTATCATTGACGGTTACATCTCCAGAGCGGGTCTCTTGTAGGAAATAGCTGGTGTTTTGCTTAGAGCGGCTAAAGATGTAAAGGGCCAGTGGCTGAGCCAGTCGATTTATTTGTTCGATTACTTCTTCGCGTCTGCTCCAAGTCATAATAGGTAATACCGGACCAAAGATTTCCTCTTCCATGATCTCCATATCACTGTTCACTCCTGTGAGGAGTGTTGGCGCAATATAGTTTTGACTTCCATCTGTTTCGCCTCCAAATGCGACATTTGCCCCCTTTTCAATGGCATCCTCAAGCAAGCCGTTAATGCGACCAAAGTGGCGAGCATTGACAATACGGCAATAGGAAGGATTGTTTTTAGGACCTTCCTCGCCGTACATATTTTTTATCGCTGCGCGGAACGCTTCTATAAATTCATCGACTTTCGATTCATGAATCAGGAGGTAATCCGGAGCGATACAGGTTTGCCCATTGTTGATGCATTTGCCCCAAGCGACTTTTTCGGCAGCATCTTTGACCTTGATGGTTTCATCAAGAATCGCAGGAGATTTCCCCCCAAGTTCTAAGGTAACAGAGGTCAGGTTTTTGGCTGCAGCAGCCATTACGATTTTGCCTACGGCCGGACTACCCGTGAAAAAGATATGATTGAAAGGCAAGGCCAAAAGGCTCTGCGAGATTTCATGATCCCCTTCAAAAACCGCGACTTCGCGTTCCTCGAAGAGGTCCTCCACCATCTTCTTGATAAAGGCAGAAGTATGTGGCGTCATCTCCGAAGGCTTGATCATCGCTACATTACCCGCACTAATCGCTGAGATCAGTGGTCCTACAGCCAAAGAAAAAGGATAATTCCAGGGAGAGATGATCAGCGTACGGCCTTTAGGAGTATACTGAACACGACCAGAAGTCCCCAATTGTACCAAAGGAGTACTGACCTTCTTGGGCTTCATCCATTTGCGCAGATTGCGCATCGCATCCTTGGCCTCAGCCACTACAATGAGGATTTCTGTCAATGTTGTTTCAGTAGGATGCTTATGGAAGTCTTTTTCGAGGGCAGTTTCAATATCTGCTTTATGGGCCAAGACATAGTCCATGATCTTCTTGATCTTAGCCTTTCGAACTTTATGATCAGTGCGCCCGACCTCGCGAGCATATTCGCCCTGTTGGGCAAAGACGGCTTCCATTTCAGCATTGGTAGCCGTATTAGGTGCCATGGGAATTTGTAGAGTAGCCATTTGGAAGATTTTGATTTAGTTCGCGTCTGTAACGAGCACCACTTTACCCATCACCTTCCGATCGGTGATGTCATTGAGCGCAGCAGCGGCCTGTTCCAGGGAATAAGTTTTATAAATATGTGGCTTCAGTTTGCCTTCCTGAAACCATTGCAGCAATTGCATAAAATTAGCCATGTTCTTATGAGGCGTCGTTTGTGCGAAGCGGCCCCAAAAAACGCCAACGATAGAGCAGCCCTTGAGCAGCGCTAGATTGAGTGGGATGGCAGGGATATCACCTGTCGCAAAACCGATGACCAAAAATCTACCGTTCCATGCCATGGAACGCACCCCCATCTCGGCAAAGTCCCCACCGACAGGATCATAGACCACATCGACTCCTTTACCATTGGTAAGTTCTTTGATGCAGGCCCTGAGATCTTCAGTGCGATAATTGATAGTCTCACTTGCGCCATTCTCCCGGCAGAAGGCCAGTTTTTCTTCAGTAGAAGCAGCAGCAATTACTTTTGCACCCATTTGGACACCAATCTGGATAGCCGCTAAGCCCACTCCACCAGCAGCTCCCA
>CAZHOC010001337.1:0-2184 GCA_964534295.1 uncultured Bacteroidia bacterium
CAATTGGAGCCCGATCCAGCAATGGCCTTTGTAAGGATCAATCACCGCTGGCGGATCAATTCTAGGCGTCGTAACCTCATACCTGCTACAAAATATCGCTCTCTACAAGCACGCTTTGTCGAGGGCATTATGACCATCCGTTTCAATACAACGGAGGAAAATGATTGTTTTTTCCACTTCGTGGAACGCAGCCTCGATGGCGTCCAATACATTGAACTAGGCGAATTGAGGGCCAATGGCAATAGTCGTGAATTGCAATCTTACACCTTCTACGACCCTGAGGTCGAAAAGAATCGAACCTATTACTACAGGATCAAAAACGTCGATAAGTTTGGACAAATCGTTTACTCCAATCCTTTCAAAGTAAGGACAACTGAAAATCCAGATGGCTTTAACTTGGAGATATCCCGAGACCTTCTAGGGCCAGGTTACGGACTCAACGTTCGTTTTGCTTCCACCGAAAGCCAAAGGGTGCAGGTGAAGATTTTGGATGAGGAGTATCGAGAAATTGTACTCCTATATTATGGTGAAATAGAAGCCAATCGCCAAAACCTGCTGACCTATGCCGAAAGCCTTCCTATCGGCAAATATTTCGTAGTGCTAGCTACCAATGATAGGCGATATATTGAAACCTTCATTGTTGATTAGGTCATTTATCCCCACCGATTGTTCGATCAAAAATACCAGAGGCTAAGTCTGCCTTGAGCGATAATATTATGAGCCGCATCTTGATATAAAATCAATTAATCAATGATGCAGAGAATTTTGAAATTGACCTTGCCACGCCCAGTTTGTAAATTCCTTTATGCTTACCTAGCCCTTTTTCCTATCGTCTGCTACTTCTACTAATTCTATGGGCAAATTACTGCTATTCCTGGCCTGCTTGATTCCTTTGGGGCTAAGTGCCCAAGCTTTGGATAGTGTACTGCTTGCTTGGGAAGTAATGCCAGCTGACACTCATAAGGTGCAAAAAGCCTTCAGGCTAGGAGGTCAGTTAATGGCACGATACCCAAGTTGGACCTATTACTTGACCGACAGAGCTATCTGTTTAAGCGATAGCTTAGCATTTGACAAAGCTCAGTTCAATGCTCAAATGCAATATTGTTATTTAGCAGGAAGAGCGGGCCAATGGCAAGAAGCGCACGAGCATGCGCGCCAATTATTAGCGTTCTCGGAGAGTAATCCTAAAGCAAACTTTAAGGCCGTAGCTACGGCAGAGATGGCTCAGACCGCCTTAAGATTAGGGCTGCCTCAGACAGAAGCATATTTTATCGCCGCTTTGGAGGCCGCTAAGGGGCTAAACAAAAAGACCTATCTAGAGAGAGTACAGTATTATTATGCTATCTGGTTGCAAGACGAGGGACGCTATGAAGAGGCACTTTCCCAACTGGAAAGTTTGGTTTATGCCAAGGGAGATACCACCGTGAGAGAACGTCAAAGTCTCATCCCTTACTACAGCATGCTGGGCAAGCTTTGGTTAGAAACCGAGCAGGCCCATAAGGCCGAACCTTATTTCCGGAAGGCGAATGCTTTCCGCAAGGAGCGGAACTATCTCCCCCAAATAGCGATAGGCGAACAAAATATGGGGGTCTATTTTACCCAAGTCGGAGAATTGGACAGCGCAGAACACTATTTTAAGCTTGCGATCAAGCACGACCGCCAGCTTCAGAATTTGACCGGCCTGGCAGGGACTTTTAATAATCTAGCCATCGTGTATGAAAAAAAAGGCGAGCTAGAAAAAATCCGTCCCCTCTACAAGGAAGCCCTCAGTATCTATCAAGGCACCAATGAAACCCTCTCGCAGATTCGGATGCTCCTCAATTGGGGATTGTTAGAAGTGAAATTAGGGCAGCCCCGCTTGGGCTTGAAATACCTTCGTCAGGGAGAAGCCCAGGCACTGGAAAGTGGCAATGCCCTACTGATACGCTTGGCGTATAAAAATCTCGCTGAGGCCCTGCAGCAACAATCAAAACACAAAGAAGCCTATCAATACCTGAGCGAGTATCATCAAATCAAAGACAGCACTTTGAATGCCGAAAGGCTCGTAAAACTTGAAAGCATAGAGGCCAAATTTGAGGAGGAGAAAGCCCAAAAAGAAGTTGCTCGTCTGGAGGAGGCTAAGCTATTACAAGAAACTGTATTGGTACAAAGTCGCCTGCAAAACGATCAGTTTTTACCGATCAT
>CAZHOC010001338.1:0-2183 GCA_964534295.1 uncultured Bacteroidia bacterium
AATATGAGGACGTACAGAAGTCGGAGAATCCTGAAAAGACACTCCATGACTTTCTTCAAACCACCTATGAGGCTGCGGTAAACACCTCCGAATGGAATAGAAAAGGATTGGAGAAAGCTACATGAAACAAACACGAGCCGAGAAATTAAGTATCATCTAATGAGAAGATTGTAAAACAACGTTAAAGGTTGTCACCCGGCGCTTAGTAAGTCCCCAGAACTGAGACTCCTGTTCTATCCTTGATCTTCGAAAAATCGAGGCACATGAGACTTACTAGCGTCATTTTACTATTCTTTCTCGGGTATAACTATTCAAATGCACAAGCATCTTCAACCCCGACAAATCCAAAATGGAATGAAGCGGATCGACAATATCTTCTTGAAAATTTAAAGGAAGTCCGAGAGGCATTATTAAAGGAAACGCAGAATTTAACAGAGGCTCAGTGGAACTTTCAACCCGACTCAACGCAATGGAGTATCAACCAAATCATAGAGCACATTGCGATATGGGAACTGATATTTGTAAATGAGATCTCCGTCTCATTACAAATGGGGCCTATTCCAAACTTCAAATACACTCAGAAAGACAGCTCATTTATCGGTCAAGGCACTCAAAATTTGAAAAAGGAAAAGGCCGAAGACTTCACAAAGCCCTTCACTTACGCTAACCCCAGAGGAGAAAACCCTGGTGAGAGTAATCTAAACTGGCTCCTCAGAATGATAGATGAAACCCTCAGCTTTGTAGATATTGAAGAACGTGATTTGCGTTCCTACTACATCAACTTTGGCCCCAATATTCATCAAAAATGTATTATGATGTTCTCACATGCAAACCGGCATATCAGGCAAATTCAAAGAGTAAAGGAGCACGATTCTTTTCCCTAAAAATCAAGGAAGGAAGAACGCCTTAAGAAATACGCCATCGTAAAATATGGTTATTTGGATTCCAGATCCTTCAACTTCGAAGGCCCACAATCCGCGCAATGATGCTTTTCCCCGGACCATTCCCTTCTGATTACTCTGAAGAGATAATAGCAAGAAAATACACTTATCAGGCAAACGATAATGATCTGGATCACGAGAGCAAGTTAAAGGAAACGAAAGCACCGATGTATGCCAGGAAAAACATATAGATAAATTGCAGGATTGGCCATTTCCAACTTTTCGTCTCACGTCGCACCACGGCAAGCGTACTCATACACTGCATAGCAAAGGCATAAAACACCATCAACGAGATACCTGACGCAAGTGTGTAGACTTTTGCTCCGGATCTTGGGTCTACCTCTGCTCGCATTCGTTCGATCATACTATCTCCCTCCTCGAAGTCCTCACCCACACTGTAAATGGTGGCCATGGAACTCACAAACACTTCACGGGCAGCGAAGGAAGTAATCAAAGCAATACCAATTTGCCAATCATATCCCAAAGGGCGAATGATTGGCTCAAAAGATTTACCTGCGATTCCGATCCAGGAGTTTTCTAATCTGATGGATGCTTCCACCTCCTCTGTGAGAGTGCTTGGATCAGCTGAAGCCACGGCTTCATCCATTCGGCCGGGAGGTCCATAAGAAGCAAGGAGCCAAAGCACAACGGACAAGGCCATAATGATCTTACCAGCTTCCCAAACAAAGACTTTTACCTTTTCCAACAGCACAAGTCCTACATTTTTCATTCTCGGAGTCTTGTAAGTAGGTAACTCCATGATCAGGAAACTTTTAGCTTTCGACTGTACAATCAATTTAAATATCACTGCGGCTAGTAAAGCTGCTGCAAAGCCCAGCAGATACATCCCCAGTAGCACCAATCCTTGTAGATTGAACACGCCCCAAACCAATTCATCCGGCACTACCAGTGCAATGAGTAAAGTATAAACCGGCAAGCGCGCAGAACAGCTCGTAAGGGGGACAACCAAAATGGTCACTAGGCGATCCTTCCATTGATCTATCGACCTTGTAGCCATGATTGCCGGAATGGCGCAGGCAACTCCAGAAATTAACGGCACCACACTTTTACCATTTAGGCCAAAAGGTCGCATCAACCGATCCATGATGAAGGCTACACGACTCATATAACCTGTTTCTTCCAAGAGTGCAATGAAGAAAAAGAGAAGAACAATTTGTGGTATGAAGATGACGACTCCGCCGACACCGGGGATAATACCCTCGGATATTAGGTCGGTCAATA
>CAZHOC010001339.1:0-2173 GCA_964534295.1 uncultured Bacteroidia bacterium
GGCCATCTCGATCCCGTAGGCGTTACCAAAGATGTTGACCGTGTTAAGATAGGCCATCATGATCTCCTCCTTGGTAAATTTCCTTTCGAGGATAGCTGAGACTACTAATTCTTTGATTTTGCGGATGCCGGTACGTTCCCGTCCTACTTGGTTGAATAAGTTACGAGAAAGCTGCATCGTAATCGTACTACCCCCACTGGTAGTACCGGAAATAAAGCGTTTGATAATCGCCGGAGCGACCATATAGTCAACACCAGAGTGCTGATAAAAGCGCGCATCTTCAGTCGCAATCAAGGCATCAATCGCATGGCGAGAGACGTCATTGAGTCTGACTTTGACACGATTTTCGCGAGAATAAAAGTTGTCTAGTACCACTCCATCAGCAGATAATAGCTGGGTGGAAAGACTAGAGGTAGGATTTTCAATTTCAGCAAGAGAAGGTAGGTCTTGAGTGGCAATTACCAAGAAGGCAATGACAGTCGCCATGATCCCTACGACGATAAAACCAACGAGTCGGCGAGGACCTTTGTAAGAACGCTTTTTAGGTTTCTTTTGGTCCTTTGGTTGACTAGCTGATTCTGTTTTATCAGTGGTTAAAGTAGAATATTCATCCATAAGCCCGATATCCCATGTGCATAGGGTACAAATATACCGAAAATTAGGGAATCTAGGTTTAGCGCTCTCTCCCTTCCAACTTAGATTGCAATTAGCTTCATCTTGCACTTGAGGCCCTTGCTGGGCATATTACTCCTTGATCTGAAGTATTGTACAAAAATCACCCTTTTACATTTGAGAAATGCGAATGCTTAAGCTTGTTGTTTTCACTTTCCTCCTAGTGTTTGGCCATTTATCTTTGGCGGCTCAGGCTTGCGGATGTGACCACACTATCATTGCGAACAATAATGTGGTGAACATAATCAACGCTTCAGATTTCACTTATGGTCCCGGCGATGTGTTTTGCATACAGGCAGGCAATTATGCAAGCTTTCGATTTATCGGTTTTGAGGGTACGCGTTCAGCGCCGCTGATATTTAAAAACTGTGGCGGCGAAGTAATAATAGATGGCCCCACCTATGCGGGTATTTCTTTTCAGACTAGCAAATACATTCATTTCACGGGGAGTGGAGATAGTAGCTTGCTCTATGGCATTCATATTCTCGGCACAGGACCCTCTTCGGTGGGATTTGGGGTCTCTGAATTAAGTACAGACTTCGAAATCGACCATGTCAAAATTGGTAATACAGGTTTTGCTGGTATCATGGCCAAAACCGATCCTGACTGCAGCCGACCGGAGACTTGGCGTGAAAATTATACCCTCAGTAATCTACATATCCACCACAATTATATCTACGATACGGAAGGAGAGGGGATGTACATCGGAGGCACCTTTGGCTACAATAGCTCCTCTAAAATTTGTAATGGGCAAGAGACTTTTGCTCACTTCTTAGAAAATGTCCGTATCCATGACAATTACTTAGAAAATACTGGCTGGGATGGAATCCAAGTAAACCTAGTGCCTACAGGGGTAGAGATCTATAACAACCTGATCAACAACTACGGAACCGAAAAAGTATATGCGCAAAACCAGGGCATGTCCCTAGGAGGATTGAGTGGGAGGATCTACAACAATACCCTTTTGCAATCCCCAGAACATACTACGGACGATCAATATGGGATGTCGCTAATCAGCCTGCTGGATAGTGTCTACTTTTACAATAATGTGATTGAAAGACCCGGCTCAGATGGAATATGGTTTCATCAGCGTCTGCCCGATAGTTTTTTTGATGTGGATGGGGGCTTTTACTTTATCAATAATACGATTATCGAGCCCGGAGGCTCGGGCACTTTTTTTAATTCGATTGTACCAGGTACGGGTACAGCTCGGCCCTACATCAATGTTTACTATATCAATAATATCATCTTTAATCCGGGCAATGATTTCTCAAATAGTGGATTCTGGAAAGATGATCACGAGTCCTATTTTGATTTCAATGTCAAGGTTGACAGTGATAGCGCGAATTTCCTCAGCAATGCTTTTTCTCGGGACTTAGTGAGCTTCGCTTTTGTAGATACTGCCAATAACGATTTCTCGGTCCAAGCTAATTCGATAGTGGTCGACGCGGGGACTGAAGTTAGCGCTTATGGGATTAATACGGACATCAATAATGTTCCT
>CAZHOC010001340.1:0-2172 GCA_964534295.1 uncultured Bacteroidia bacterium
ATTAGCGATATGAGGAGTGATTTTTTCATTAATGCAGATTCCCAATTCTAACTGAAATGAAAAAAGAGCGCGGTGCAGCTGGTCCATAAATGAAGTCAGAATCCCTTTCTGGCCCCGAATCAAACTCTGGCTGGTAACTATTGAAAAGATTACGGGCTCCGCCACTTAGCTCTAGATGAAAATCATCTGTAATATGTAGATCATAGCTTAACTTGAGATTGACATCAAAAAATGGATTGGATTCCAGCAAATCTGGAGTGCCATCTGCCCCAACTATCCGTGGTACAATCATCGAACCTGTATATGTACCTGTTAGGTCTATCTTGAAGGCATCTGTGAAGTTGTAAAAAGTGGTGAAATATCCGTATACGTTAGGCGTCCTTACGAATTCATCTACGGTAATTGCTACCCCATCATTATCTTCTGGAGCAAAAATTTCCTGTGCCTCATCATAACTGCTTTGTTGCGCAGTACCACCTAATTGAAGCGCAAATTTACCGGTAGGAGAATAACCTGCTTCGAAATTTAAACCTGCTACGGTCGCACCTTCTCCGTTCGTTACTTCTTCCAAAATAAGGTTGCCGAGACTTCCGCGACTAACTTGGGTGAAAGGATTTTGTAAGCGGGTATAGAAACCTTCTACCAACAGGCTAAGCTGCGCTAAGCCAATATTATTGGTATAATTTAAGGAGCCGGTGAATGCATCTGATGTCTCTTTTTCCAAATCCTCAGATAGTAGAACAAAAACTTGATCCCCCCCAGCCGAGGAAATATGTAAGTCCTCATTAAAGGCTTGTGGGGCACGGAAGCCCCGGGCATAGCCCCCTCTAAACCTAAGGTTATTATTGATTTTGAACAATAAGGTAGCACGAGGACTAAATACGCCTACATTAACATCAGCAGTTCTCTCTTCATTGCCTACGGTATAGAATCCATCAATATTTGAAACATCATATCTACCTCCTAGTAAGGCAGTAAACCTTTCAATTGGTTTCCACTCATATTGAGCGAATAATCCAGTGGTATTCACCTGTTGATCTACCAAACGGTTATACCCAGCAATTTCGTCTTTAGTATTATAAGCTTGGTTTTCCGCACCTACGGTAAGAACGTCCTTATTGTTGAAATAATGATTGTACTGAACGCCTGCTACTATCGCGACATCTGAAGTAATACCATAAGCGTTAATAGCCAGGGTGCTGTCTTCAGCAGTTCTACTTCCTCCAAGTCCTCCGTAGTAGCTATCTCTTTGGGTGTTTTGAGTAGAGGCATATACTTGCAATCTGTTTCGGTTATCCTTACTGATCGCCTCATAGCTAAGGCCTCCAAAAAAAGTATTGTGGTCAAGTTGCTCAGTAATATCAGTGAAGTGAGGAGCTAAGTCTAGGCGATCTCCTCCGCGACGAAATTCTTCCAAGGCGCTAATGTCCAAAGTGATCTTACTGCGATCTCCTGGCTTAAAGAAGGCTTTAGCTCCTAATACGGTGTTTTCCAGTTGTACTAACTCGGTAAAGCCATCCCCATTGGCATCATAGCTATCTCGTTTTCGACTCATCCCATAAAAGGTAATGCCACTTGTGAGAGATTCATTTACAATTGAGCCATTGAGATTGAAGGTTTGGTCCAGGACCTCACCTGCAATCAGCGCGCTATTGGAACGGAATTCCCAGCTATTCTCGACAGGGTCTTTGGTTATAATATTGATGGTACCGGCTATAGCGTTTGAGCCATAAAGCGCTGATCCTCCGCTTCGCACTACTTCCACCCTATCTACAATATTGGTAGGTATTTGCTCTAAACCATATACACTGTTGAGTGCGCTAAAAACAGCACGACTATTTATCAAAATTTGCGAATAAGCCCCTTCTAGACCATTTAGTCTGACTTGTGTAAAACCACAGTTTTGGCAATTCGTCTCCACCCTTACCCCAGGCTGGTAATTCAAGGCATCTGAAATAGCGATGGATTGAGTTGCATTGAGGATTCGGTCATCCACTACATTGACTATCACAGGATTGTTTACCCGATCTTGTTCGTAACGGGTTCCACTGATAACTACTTGTTCCAAGTTTAGGGCATCCAAGGCCATGGAGAAGACTACTTCTTTGGTTTCTCCTTCTTTAAAGCTTAGCTTTTCTGTGTAGGAGCGGTACCCTAAAAACTGGACCTTAA
>CAZHOC010001341.1:0-2172 GCA_964534295.1 uncultured Bacteroidia bacterium
AGAGAAAGAGACTACCATATCCGAGATCCGCAAATCCATATAACTCCAGCCTTCCCCAAGTCTTTGCGTACTGCGCCCCAAGCAAAATGCTGGAACTGCGTTGGATGGCCGTTTCTATGTTGCTATAGTTATCTCTATTAAGATATTGCCCTTGCAGTCTAAGCTTAACCTTGTCAAGCTTATATCGATACATAAAGCTAGTATTGGGCAAAAAAGCCTGAAATGGACCGTTTGCCAGCTGAATGCTGGTAAATGAAGCGCTTAGCTGATGCTTATAAATTGCTTGCTTATCTTGGGCCTCTAGCGAAAGGGCACAGAAGATCAGTAGTCCGAAGACTAGAATAATGGATTTCATAGTATGTAGATCGTTATATACGGTTTAGTACTGCTCTCTTATGGTTTCAAAACTCACCCCATAGTCAGCAGGTACCTTAGGCACCACCACCCAGTAACGGGCGATTTCCAAAGGCTCGCAGCCCCCACATTCAATCACTCTCGCGATAAAGCGGTATTCCTTCTCCACTGCGTCGTCCAATACACTCAAGCAATAGCTGCGACTACAACCACTTCCCGTTACGGCCATGCTCAATACGCTAAACTGCGTAAAGTCTACTGCCTCAAAAGCTAGGGAATCGCAAGCCGTATACGCGTTATTGGAAGCATATAGTGCTGTGTAGGCACTATCTTCGGTGATGACCAAGTTCTGGTCTTGACTAAATCTCACCGTCTCACAATCTGCTGTAGGTCCCGCTTCAAAGCTGACGATAATCCCTTGATCTGATTCGCAGGAGGGACAAGGGGCACTGTCTGTATAACAGGCATTCAATCCGGCTAACACCATTAAGCTAAGGCTCCAACAAAAAATAAGTCTAACCATCTTCATCGACAATTGCTTGTTTTACGATCAGACGCAAGTAACTCATATTTCGCTGCAAGCTCAATAAGAATTGGCGCTAGTCTATTATTATTCAGGGCTATAGAGCACAAAAAGGGGATCACAGCAAGTCCCAACTATCCTTATATTTATAGCTCAAATTGAATCTATGCGCTACTTACTACCTTGGTTGATTATAGGCCTAATGATCGTGGGGGCTTGTCAAAGCCCAGCTACTCAAGCCTCATTCGCTGACATTCTTCAGCAAAGCGAGCACATTAGCGGGCGACCAGAGTATCTCAATTCTCCATTCGTTACGGCCGGAGATCGTGTTTATATGGTCGGACATCAGGATGGCAGTTTTCCGGACCTTGGTTGGCACGTAACGGGCGAGATGGGAGGTATTTGGGATCATCCGATCAAATTGATGGATGGTTTTAGTGCTTCAATTATGGCCGGAGAACAAACCTACTGTCTTAATCAAGCTGATTCTTTTGTCAATTATCCTTTTGCCAATCGTCATTATTTTTCTACCCCTGCGGGGAACGTTTCTATCGAGCGTCTACAATTTGTCCCTGATGCTGAAGAAGCGATAGTGGTGCAGTTTCGCTTTCAAAACCTACAAAATGAGGCACAGAGCCTTGATTTTACCTTCAATGGGATGAGCGATCTACGTCCAGTTTGGCTGGGCGAACGAACCAATATGGTCGATGGGCCTGATAGTTGGCGCTGGGACGAAGCTTCTCAAACGCTGATAGCCAAAGATAGCCTCAATCCTTGGTATGCAATTATGGGGGCTGAGCGTTCGGCGAATAGCCACAAACTCAATGATACCAGCTGTGAGTTCGAACGCAGAGGGCTAGGTAATAATGCTTCTGTTACCTACAAAATCGAGCTTGCTGCCAAAGCTATTGAAGAGCTAAGCTTTGTGATCGCGGGCTCTTATCAATCCCAGGAAGCTGCGATGAAGACCTTTCAGTCGGTTTTGGGCTCCTTCGGAGAACGCTTAACTAGCAAGCAGCAACGCTATCAAAAAATCGCTCAAACTGCTCAACTCAGCATTCCTGACAAAGAGTTAGAACAGGCATACCGTTGGCTCAAGTACAATACCGATTGGCTGATTCGCGATGTGCCAGAGGTAGGGCGTGGCATCGGGGCTGGCATTCCTGATTATCCTTGGTGGTTTGGGGTAGACAGCGAATATGCCTTAAGAGCCGCTATGGCTGTGGGCAACCGTCCGATCGTCTATGAGACCATCGATTTGTTGGATAAGCTCTCTCGAGAAACCAACAACAATG
>CAZHOC010001342.1:0-2171 GCA_964534295.1 uncultured Bacteroidia bacterium
TTCCGTATCTCGTATACTTTTTGGTTTTTACTAGCACAGAACTACTCACTACTCCCTCTGAAATACTACTATGAAAAATCTCGACAGAAGAAAATTCATCAAAAAAACCTCCCTCACGGGTGCCGCCTTTGCGATGGCTCCATGGCTTCAAGGCAGTTGGCTTCAAATTCCTAGCCGTAGTGCTCAGGAACAATATATGGGGGGATTTGCCGCGCCAAAACTAGAGACCATTAGAGCAGCTTTTATTGGCTTGGGCTATCGAGGGCCCAATCATCTGCGCTTTCTGGCGCAGCTAGAGGGTTTTGAAGTAGTGGCACTATCAGACTTATTTGAGGACAATGTCCAAAAAGAAAAAGCGTTCTGCGAAGCAGTAGGCAAAGGAAAACAGCACCAAAATATCGCTACCTACTTTGGGGGCGAAGAAAAATGGCGGCAGATGTTGGTAGACGTAAAACCTGATGTGGTGTTTGTCTGTACCAATTGGAAAAATCACGCGCCTATGATTATCGAATCCATGAAGCAGGGCGCACATGCCTTCACCGAGGTACCCATGGCGCTAACGCTAGACGAAATGTGGGAGATTGTGATCACTTCAGAACGCACCCAAAAGCATTGCATGATGATGGAAAACGTCAATTATGGTCGGGATGAGCTCATGTATCTCAACATGTGTCGCTTGGGAGTGATAGGTGAGATTTTGCATGGCGAGGCTTCATATATTCATGAATTAAGGGGACAAATGGCGCATGAGAAACGAGGCACCGGTTCTTGGCGAACGCCTCACTATGCCCACCGCAATGGCAACCTCTACCCTACCCATGGCCTGGGACCAGTGGCTCAATACATGAATCTAGGGCGCGGAGACGATAATTTTCAATCTTTGGTCTCATTCTCTACTCCTGCTTTGGGACGAAAGGCTTATGCCGAGAAAAACTACCCAGCCGATCACAAATGGAACCAGCTTACCTATAAAGGAGGCGACCTAAATACTTCAATCATCAAAACGGCCCTTGGGCGTACCATCATGGTCCAATGGGACGAAACTAGCCCCCGCCCCTACTCTCGCCTGAACTTAGTGCAGGGAACGAAAGGCACCTTGGCGGGTTTCCCAACAAGGGTCGCGGTCGAAGGCGGGATTGAAGGCCTCAGCAAAGATCATCATTCATGGATTCAAGGCGAGCAACTTGAGCAATTGTATGAAATGTATGATCATCCGCTTTACACTCGCTTAAGTAATACCACTCGTGAAAGTGGCCACGGCGGCATGGACGGCATGATGGCTTATCGCATTTATGAGTGTTTGCGCGAGGGTTTGCCTTTGGATCAAAACGTTTATGAGGGCTGTTTTTGGAGTGCGGTTTCGCCTCTCAGCGAACGCTCAGTCGAACAGGGCGGAGCCCCACAAGCCTTTCCAGACTTTACCCGGGGCGCCTGGGCCGAGACTGCTCCTTTAGATGTGATAAGCTAGTAATACTCAATATGACCAAAACGAAAAGCTTTTTTTCCCTATTAGTAGCCTGCCTTTTATGGGCTTGCACCAATCAAAAAGCAGATAGTGCGAACATAAGCGAGGATTCTCCACCTACAAATGCAGTGCAACATAGCAGCGAAATCGAGTGGGAGGCATTGAATCCCGCTCGGGGGGACCAAAGTCCTAAAGCAGGCACGATATGGGGCGATCGCAAAGGCAGCGTAGCGACAGGTTTTCTCGCCAAGTTTGTGGATGGTTTTTCGTCCCCACCTCACATCCACAATGTTACTTATCGTGCTATGGTGCTTGAAGGTTTGGTACACAATGATGATCCTGAAGCGAAAAAAATGTGGATGCCAAAAGGTTCATTTTGGACTCAGCCGGCCGGAGAGGCGCATATCACCGCGGCCAAAGGCAGTGAATGCATTGCCTATGTGGAGATCGATAGTGGGCCCTACCTGGTCAAGCCAACAGAAGAAGCATTTGACAATGGCGAACGCCCTGTCAATATCGACATCTCTAATATGGTCTGGTTGGGTGAGGATCAGACCGCTTGGGTAGAGGGGCTTGGGGCTAAAGTCGCTTTTCTTTGGGAGGCAAATAAGCGCAGTGGTTACTTATTGAAACTTGCTCCTGGTATAAAGTTTATCGCTCGAAATTCCTCTCCCTCGCTTTCTAGCCTAAACTTTATACCAGGAGC
>CAZHOC010001343.1:0-2171 GCA_964534295.1 uncultured Bacteroidia bacterium
GACGCGATGCGTAACGTAAGCATCGCTGGGAAACTGGCCGCCTCTAAGCATATCAATCACGTATTCGAAGTCCTCTATGGTTGCATTGCGACTACACATTAAGGTAGTTTCCTTGGCGTGGATTTTTGGATGCGAAAAGGTGAGTTCTCCTTTGGAGAGTCCTACTAAAACATAGCGACCTCCATGGGCCATATAATCAGGCCCACTCATCAAGGCTCGAGCATTACCCGTAGCGTCAAAAACGGCTGTGGCTAAGTCGCCATTTGTTATCTCAGAAACAGCACTAATGGGGTCCTCCATCACATTAACTAAATGCTTTACTCCAAAGGCCTTGGCCGCATAGTCTAAGCGGTCTTGATTGACGTCCATAGCGATGACTTCTGCACCCGCAATCTGAGCCATTTTGAGGATTCCCATACCGATAGGACCGCAGCCCATAAGGGCAATAAATTCTCCCGCCTGCAGTTGCGCGCGACGGATGGCATGCGCCCCAATTGCGAGGGGTTCGATCAGAGCAATCTCCTCCGCACTCAATCCCTTGGCGGGTAGCAAAATATTGATGGGTAAACTGATATATTCTTGCATCCCTCCATCAGTATGCACGCCAAGAACCTGAATATTTGTACAACAATTGGTTTTGCCATTGCGGCAAGCGATGCATTTCCCACAACTCAAATAAGGCATGATTGAAACCAAGTCACCGGGCTTTAGTCCCCGCTCGTTTTCCTCTATTTCGATGATCTCAGCGGCTAGTTCATGGCCAAGGATTCTTGGGTATTGAAAAAAGGCTTGGTTACCGGAAAAAGCGTGAATATCCGTGCCACAGATGCCTACACGCAGGATTTTGAGTAAAGCCTCTCCCGCTTTTGCGGTGATTTTATCCTTGTTGCCTAGCTGAAAATGGCCTGGTTTCTCACAAACGATATACTTCATAATGATCTGGTTTGAAGGCAATATGCTTTTAGCCTTTGGACAAATTCAATGCTGTCATGTGATTCAAACCATTTGTCCTAATGATCAAACGCTCAACATATGAAGAAAACCATATGAGGTATGATCCTGTGAATATGTGGCATCCTAATTCCGCAAATTCTCAGACCTTGATAATGCTGATATGAGACAGACTACGGTCTCTATAACTATTACAAAACTTACTAATTCAAAAGCACTATGAAACTACTATTACGGAAGCGACATCTGTTGCTCTTAGCCGGTGCGTTGTGGGGACTGTTTACGGGCAGTCTATATGCACAACAAACTGTAAGCGGAACGGTAACTGCTAGCGAAGATGGCTCTTTGCTAGTGGGGGTAACAGTGGCCGTGCAAGGGACTAATAATGGTGTGTTGACGGATGATAATGGTCGGTACAAAATCACGGCAGAAGAATCATCTGCGGTATTGGTTTTTTCCTATTATGGATTTGCTTCCCAAGAAGTCTCCATCAATGGCCAATCTACCATTAACATTTCTCTCGAACCTTCTATCTCTACCTTAGACGAGGTGGTAGTGGTTGGCTACGGTAGTCAGAAAAAGCGTGAGCTTACCGGGGCAATCGTTCAGTTGAAAAGCGACGAAATAAATAAACTTGCCACCTCAGATTTTGCTTCTGCCATCCAAGGTCAGATGGCGGGTGTGAGTGTGCGCAATGGCAGTGGCCGTCCAGGTGAAAATGCACAAATTACTATTAGAGGAATTACCTCCTTTCAAGACGGTGGTTCAGAGCCTTTATATGTAGTCGATGGAGTTACTTATGTGACCAATCCAAACATTACGCCTCAGGAAATCGAATCGATCGAGGTATTGAAAGATGGCGCCTCAGCTGCAATCTATGGATCGCGTGCATCGGCTGGGGTAATTTTGATCACCACTAAAAAAGGTCGCGTTGGTCAACCTCAAGTTACCTTCGACGCCTACTATGGGATTCAAAGTATTACTTCTGGTATCCCGCTAGCCAATACTAAGGAAGCGCTTTACATCAATGATGTGCAAAACCGCTACCAAACTACGGGGCAGTTTTATCCGCTAGATTTCAACTTTGATGCCTTACAGCATGATACTGATTGGCTCAACGAGCTTCAGGTAGACAATGCACCTATGCAAAACTACTCTCTCGGAGTTAGTGGTGGTAAGGGGGGCTTGACTTATAATGTTACAGGTACCTTCTTCGATCA
>CAZHOC010001344.1:0-2169 GCA_964534295.1 uncultured Bacteroidia bacterium
TGCAAGACGATACTCCGCCTGCCTAAAGTGGATCGTCCCGATATAGTCCAGGTCCAATGCCTGCCCCCATACGTAATTGGTCTCCTTATCATAGTCGTACACTATATTTAGGTACTCCAATGCCTTGTCGAACTCGCCGATATCGGAGTAGGAACCTGCCAGGTTAAAGTATGCATCTAGCGCGATCGTTCTATCAGACACCTGATCTTCCAGATCAATGGACTTGAGGTAATATTCGATGGCTTGCTCAGATTCCCTGTGATCTGCGTGTAAAAGCCCCAGGTTATTGTAAAGTATCGCCAGCAGTTCATTGTCGTTTATTTCATGCGCAATCTTCACAGAAGCGAGGTAATATTCGAGTGCCTCCTCATATCGGGATTGAAACCGGCAATTTTTACCCAATTTTTGGTATGTATAAGAAAGACTGGTTTTATCGCCGATTGACTTGGCAATGGCTACTGACTTCAAGTAGTAACTTGTCGAGTTATCATATTGCCCTTGCTTATATAAAATATTGCCGATCCCATTGTAAATCGATATGGCAGTGGTGTCATCATCCAATTCACGATTGATTGTTATTGCCTCATCATAGCTCCTAAGCGCCTCCTCATAAACCCCTAGGTAGTATTGGCTCTGAGCATATCCCAGATAGCCCTCCAGCTTTCCCAGCAAAAACCCACGCTCCGTTGACAAAGCGATGACTTCAGCAAAAAGTGAATCTGCCGAGGAGTAACGCCCAGTGAGGTTGTACATCTTACCAATTCCAATTTTAGCTTCGATTTTTTCGGATGGATCCTCAATTTGATTTGAAATCTCCACCGCCTTTGCAGCAAAGCCTATGCCTCTCGGATCCTTACTGTCATAACTTTCTGCCAACTGGACATAGGCAGCCACTCTTTCTCTGTCGGTGACGTCCCCTTCAATCACTGCAAGCAAAGAATCAACAGACTGACTTTGCTGTGCATTGCAGAAGCAGGTCAGAAGAAAAGCGACAATGGAAGTAATCGTCGCTGAACTGAGCTTGTAAGGTGACAACATTGAGTTAAAACTAATGGCTATTCCTTAAGAAAATCCAACGTTGCCTAAAATAATTACCACACGCTCAATAAAGCTCATTGAATATGTTTTAGTCACTTTCCTTCGGCGGGTATTTTCTCCGAGGCATGCAGCGTACTGCTCTTTTACCTCAGTATCTGAGCGGTTCGCTCACTAGATCTTCCATTCCCTAAGACCAGATTCTAATTGACCTAGTAATAATTCAATTTCATCTTATAAAATCAAAATTCCCTACTCTATGAAACTAAAATCTACTTTTTTGGAGGTGCTTAAGCCTCTGATACTAAGTGTGCTGATCGTTGCATTTGTAGTACCAGGCGCCCTTGCTCAATCGTCTCAATCACCCTATCAAACCATTCAAGCGAGTGACTTGGACGAAGATGATCAATTTGGTCGTCAGTTTGATTTTTACGAAAACAACGCAATTTTTACCGCGCCCGGAAATAGCTCCAACAACGGTGCATATTATATCTTCGAGAGAGCTACCGACGAATGGGAACAAGTATCCAGGGTCCTTGGCTCGAGCTCCCGACAGTATACTAAAGCAGTAGTCATATCCGAAAGGTATGCGGCAGTAAGCTATGAAAGCTCGACTGGTTCGCCTGGAGTCATCATTAGGGACAAACAAACTGGATGGTCAAGTTCCACCACAATAGAGTTTAGCTCCGTCGATTATGTTGAGGTTTTGGCAATTGACGATAATAAGATTGCGATTCAGACCTATGACGAAACAGCAGATGTATACGAGTTAGAGGTGTACGAGGCAACAGAAGGAGGCGATTGGAACGAACTTCAGACCATTACATCGCTTGATTCCGATTTAGAAGATGACTTTGCTGAAAAAGCTACAATCTACGGGGACATATTGGTAATTTCCACAGTAGATAATGCCTTCAATGATCGTATCGATATATACGAGTTTTCATCCGGTTCATTCACCCACTCACAGACCATCTTTCCCCCTACCGAAGCAGGTAACACCTCAGATTTTGGAACATCTGTCTCAGTCTATAACGATGTGCTCGCCATCGGCTCCATAAGGGTAGATGTTGATGACAATGTAGATGTTGGAGCAGTATTTATTTTCCTGTTCAATGATTCTGAGGACGAATG
>CAZHOC010001345.1:0-2169 GCA_964534295.1 uncultured Bacteroidia bacterium
ATTTGGTCTGCTAGGAATAGACTTAGCGGCTGAAGGTCCCCTAGGCAATAGTGGTGCTTCTTATTTGGTCAATTATCGTTATTCGACCTTGGGAATTCTCAACGATTTGGGTTTCCGTCTTGTTGGCCCACGAGTTGATAACACCTTTCAGGATTTGTCCTTCAATTTGTTTTTTCCTACGGAAAACGGTTCTCTCACCTTCTTTGGCATTGGTGGCTTGAGTGGAGAAATCTGGGATGTAGACAAGGACTCCCTTATGCTACCCGACACTGATGTAAGGACTACCACAGACTTTTTGACCAATATGGGCGCGCTCGGTATGACTTACACCCGTAATCTCAATAACGATTCTTATCTCCGTTTTGCCTTGGCTGCTGTCGGTAGCCAGGTAGTGGATGATGATGATACCCTGGACGTTAGTAGTCTGGACCCTAACCGCATGTCTTTCACAGACGAAGAACTAGCGGGCTTACCCTCTATACCTTTAGATGAGGAAACTTATAATGATAGTCGTATCTCTGCTCATTTGTTTTACAACAATAAGCTAAACGACAATCTCAATCTCCGAGTAGGAGCTATGTTCTCTCAGATTCAGTTTAGCTTCAGAGAAAACGTACTGGATTTTAATACCGAAGGCCTCATTCCTAGAGTTTCCGGTGAAGGAAGCTCCCAATTGGTCCAAGCCTACGGCCGGCTGCGTTATCAAGCTAGCAATCGCCTGACCCTTAATGCCGGTCTCCATAGCATGTATTTTGCCCTCAATGGCAGTACCTCTCTCGAGCCTCGCTTTTCGGCTAACTATATCTTATCGCCCAATGATCAAATCTCTCTTTCTTACGGCCTGCATTCTCAGGTGCTGCCTTTGGGCAACTATTTTACTACCGTCAATGGAGAGTTGGTCAACCAAGACCTTGATCTCGTGAAGGCCCACCACTTGGTATTGAGCTATGGCCATAGTTTCAGCAAGAGCTTGCGCTTTAGAGCAGAGGCTTACTATCAGTCGCTCTTCAATCTGCCGATCGAAGCGGATCCGCTTAGCTCCTATATGCTCCTCAACGAACGCGAAGGCTATGCCCGCCAAGCCCTTGTCAGCGAAGGTCGTGGCCAAAACTATGGTATTGACCTCAGTGTGCAGCAGACTTTTGCCAGAGGTACTTTCATGTTGTTGACTGGCTCCCTCTTCCAGTCTCAATACATGACCAATACCCCTGATGTATGGTACAACACTCGTTTCAATGGCAATTATAGCGGTAGCTTTGCACTAGGACGTGAGTGGAACTTCAAGGAAGGAAAATCTACCTTCCAGGTCTCTACTCGTGGTATTGTCAATGGAGGGCTACGTAAGTCGCCCTTGGATGAGACTGCTTCAGCTGCTGCCGGCTTTTTTGTGCCTATCCACAGTCAGGCTTGGGAAGAGCGTGTGGGCACTTATTATCGTATTGACCTGCGCGTAGCCTACCGTATCAATGCAGATAAAGTATCTCACTTGATCTCCTTGGACGTCCAAAACGCGACCAACCGCCTTAATGCTCGTGAGCCTCGCTATGTCTTTGCCACCAATAGCTTAAATAGTAATCGTACTCAAAGTGGTTTGACGCCTGTGATTAGTTATCAGCTCGACTTTTAGGTTTGGGACTGCTGCGCAGAACGATCATCCCTAGGGCCAAGCGTTCTGCGCTCCCGCATAGCTATCGGGAGTAAGCCCTAAAAAAACAAAGCAAACGCAAGATTGAACCCTACTCTCTCCAAGGTGTAACATACTTTGTGAGAGAGTTTTTATATATTCGGGGCGCAATCGTGAAATCGGAAACGATCCAATCAAAATATGGACTATAAACGTATCAATAATATCGCGGGATGGGGAACATTTCTCACCGCTTTGGTAGTATATCTACTGACTATGTCGCCGACGGCAAGCTTTTGGGATTGTGGTGAGTTTATCGCCTGTTCCAATGAGCTAGAAGTCCCTCACCCTCCGGGTGCCCCCTTCTTTTTTCTGGTAGGCCGTTTATTCGCCTTTTTTGCGGGACCAGAGAGTGTGGCCTTTATGGTCAACCTTTTGAGTGTACTTTCTAGTGCATTTACCGTTCTATTTACTTTCTGGATTACGACGCACTTAGCGCGCAAAATCATGGTGGGACGTGATGGTACTCCCAACACAAGTCAAAT
>CAZHOC010001346.1:0-2168 GCA_964534295.1 uncultured Bacteroidia bacterium
TAGCAGTTGGGGATGAGGTACAGCTTCCAAACAGTAGGAAAAGACCGAGGATTCCGATTGTGGTTCTCATTGGGTTTAGTAGTAGTAGTTTTCCTATTTTCGCAGGATGAAACTAAGGAATTTCTACTTTATTATGCTATTTGTCATAAGTCTTGGAGCCTGTACTGGCCTTCCAAGCTGGCCAGAAGCGACAGTAGAAATTTTGTCAAATCCAGCCCTTCCATCCTCTGTTTTTCCCTCTCTTAGTGCAAACTCGGACCAACTATTGATGGGCTGGTTGCATGAAGCAGATAGCGGACAAAGTCAATATCGCTACGCGGCTTTTGATGGCAAGGCTTGGTCTGGTCCAAAAACCATTGCAGCTGGAAAAGACTGGTTTGTCAATTGGGCAGATTTCCCCTCCATTACCGCTTGGGGCAAGCAGTCATTGCTCCTCCACACCTTAGAGAAGTCCAGTCCTGAACCTTATGCATACGACATAATACTCAGAATTAAGGCAGAGGATGGAGATTTCCAAGAGTCATTCAAGCCTTATCAGGATTCTTCTACTACCGAGCACGGCTTTCCGTCTTTTGTGCCCCTTGACGGGGAACGCTTAGCCGCGATCTGGTTAGATGGTAGAAATTATGCGGATGGAGGCAATGAGGAAATGATGCTTGCTTATAGCTTAATTGATCGTAATGGAGACAGTAGCCCTACTCAATTCTTGGACCAGCGGATTTGTGATTGCTGCCAGACTGATATGGCTATGAGTAGTCAGGGCCTTGTGGCCGTTTATCGAGATCGTTCTCCGAAGGAGCTAAGAGACATATACATAGTCCGCCAAGAGGGCGAAAGCTGGACCACTCCCAAAGCCGTGCACGAGGATAACTGGCAAATCAACGGTTGCCCGGTAAATGGCCCTGCCATCGCCGCAAGCGGTGATACCTTAGCGGTTGCCTGGTTTACCTCAGCAGGCGGTGAAGCGAGAGTTTTGGGAAGCCTTTCCTTTGATGCTGGAGAAAGCTTTAGTAAGCCTACATTGATTGATGCAGCCCAAGCTTTGGGGCGGGTGGATATAGAGCTTGATCAACAAAATCGCCCCTGGGTCAGTTGGATAAGAAAAACGCAGGATACTGCTCAGATACAATTTTGCACCTTTAGGGCCGACGGGACCAAAAGTCCTCCAATCAACATTCACGAAATAAACCCCAGAAGGAAGAGCGGCTTTCCCCAATTATTGTATTGGCAAAAAAACATGTGGCTCGCTTGGACAGCAACAGAGCCACAAAATCAAATTCAAATCGTAAAAATCACCATTGATGGATAAGCGTGTTTTGGTAACAGGAGCTGACGGATTGCTTGGCAATAATGTCGTCAGATTACTGTTGGAGCAAGGGTATAAAGTAAGCGCACTCGTGCAAAAGGGAAGACAATTTCCCAGTCTAGACGAACTGCCAATAGAACAACATATTGGGGATCTACTAGATCCTGCGTCTTTAGATAAAGCGGTTGCGGGCAATCATTATGTCATTCACGTTGCGGGCTTGACTGATGTGTGGCCGGCCAAGGGCGAGAAATATTTTGCTGTAAACGTAAAGGGCACTCAAAACCTCATCGATCAGGTCCTGAAGCATAAAGTGGAACGCATGGTTTGCATAGGCAGTGCAAGTTCTTTTGGCTTTGGCACTGAGGAACAACCCGGTACAGAAACCACTCCTTGGAAAGGAGAAAAATATGGTCTGGACTATATCAATAGTAAGCTTGCGGGGCAAAATGAGATCATCAAAGCGGTAAAAGAAAAAGGCCTTCCAGCCCTTGTGATCAATCCGACCTTTATGATCGGGCCTTATGATACCAAGCCAAGCTCCGGAGCCGTTTTGGTCGCCGCATGGCAGAGCCCTCCTCCCTTTTGTACCAGAGGGGGCCGCAATTGGGTAGCCGTGAAAGACGTTGCTACGGCAACCGTAAATGCCCTTACTCAAGGTAGATTGGGAGAATGTTATATCGCCGGAGGACAAAACATGAGCTATGTTCAGGCCTTTGGACTTATGCAGGAACTCACCCAAAAGCCTCAGCCACAAAAGACACTTCCCAACTTTATGATCCTTCTTACGGGATGGTTTGCGAGTCTATTTGGGAAAATCACCGGCAAGGCCCCCAAAATCACCTATGAGATGGCGAAAGTC
>CAZHOC010001347.1:0-2166 GCA_964534295.1 uncultured Bacteroidia bacterium
ACCCATTTTTTTCTAACAATCAAGCGAAAGTGTTTTATCCCTTCTGCCCCATTAGCTATAATTTGGGTACAAATGCAAAATCCTTCCATTATGACACGATTGATACGACTACTTCTTTGCGGAATAATATTAGTGCTAGCTACTGCTGAGTTACAAGCTCAGTTTATGCACGTCTATACTCAAGGCTTCACATCGGAAGCTTATACAGATGCCAAAGCAACCATTGATGGAGGATATATCGCCTTAGGTGATGGTACCGATTATACGCCCGGCCAGGTCCCTGCCTTCAAAAAGATGTTCTTACACAAAACAGATGCGATAGGCGGGATCCAATGGACGAGACAATTTGACCAAGGTCCCCTCGATTCATTGGATTACCGAGCGCATAAGGTGATACAAACTTCTGATGGTGGCTACCTCGTCATGGGCACTCAAATCAAGGATATATGGAATGCTCCTGATACGATGCGTACCATACTGATAAAAACCAATGCCGCTGGTAATACGCTCTGGTATAAGACCTATCTGCTAGATTTTACCATCAACTTGGTCAGTGATATTATCAATACGCCTGATGGAGGCTTCATTTTCTGCGGGGAAAAGACTAATGCCGCAGAATACTTCACCTATAAAGTTGATGCTCAAGGGGATAGTCTGTGGACGCATAGCTGGCCAGGCACTTATCGGGAAACCACAAGCTCTATTGTTAATACGCCTGACGGGGGCTTTACGATAGGAGGCTGGGTAGACAAAGACACCCTCAATCCCCAATTCAATGAACTAAGGATGTATCTCCGGCACTTTGATAGTCTGGGGAATCCCTTGTGGTATACAGAGCATGGGGTCCATGCGCAAACTTATTTGGTCTTTGACATGAATATTTCCGCTACAGGAAAGCATGCTTTTGCTCTATTAGATACCGACACTCTAAGTGGTCAACAATATGGTTCCCTGGCGGTATTTGATGCTCAAGGAAATTTTGAATTCTTAAAACGCTACAGCACCAATGCTCAGGAATCCCCGCAAGCGATTTGGGGTACGCCAGATGGAGGATTTGCAATCACGGGGAGGTCTCTTTTTAATGGCGGCACCATCCATGCGATCAAAACCGATAGCTTAGGCAATACTGAGTGGGCCAATACCTACAAAGCACAAAATACTGGCTCTAATTCTTTCACTCAAAAAGGAGTAAGCATCGCCCCTACCCTAAATGGAGGATACGTCATTGCGACCCAAGCTAATTACTCCTCTCCTTATTTGATTGTAATTGGGCCAACGGGTGAAGTAGAGACCAATATAGTCGAGGGTAATGTGTTCCTAGATAGCAATCTCGATTGTATCCCAGACAGTACAGAGATGCCTTTCTCGGCTATGGTACTTGAACTAAACGACCAAAGTACTGGCACCCTTTATCATACTGTGCCTGATAGCAATGGTTATTACCTATTTGAGGTTCAATCTGGTAATTACACCTTAGGTACCCAGACCAATGTGCCCTACTTCAATTGGTTATGTCCTCCATCGACTATTAACCTAAGTGGATTTGACACGGCAGCCGTAGATATACCCCTCGAGATCACTAGCTTTTGCCCATACAACACAGTAAGTGTCAGTAGCCCCGCCTTTCCATTCAACACCTTTAGCAGAATCAATGTACAAGCCTGTAATACAGGAACGCTTTTCTCGGAGAATACGCTGGTCGAAGTAG
This sequence comes from uncultured Bacteroidia bacterium, assembly GCA_964534295.1. GTDB lineage: Bacteria > Bacteroidota > Bacteroidia > J057 > J057 > JBCAWW01. The sequence continues at coordinate 1,709 of CAZHOC010001347.1, forward strand.
AACTAGATTCTGCCTTAGCTTTTGTTAGCGCTACTCCTCCCCCACTCTCGATAAATGGTCAGACGCTTACTTTTGACTTAGATACCTTGGCAGTACTTGAATGCAAGGACATTGAAATCTTGGCCCAATTGGACACCCTTACCACCTTAGGGGCAACACATTGCGTTGAAGCCAAAATCTATCCAGATACAGTTTGCGGCTTTAGTCCTTGGACTGGAGCTAGTATTACAGCACAGGCAAGTTGTCAAAATGACACGGTGGTTTTTGAACTTGGCAACCAAGGTTCAGATATGCTTGTAGGCAAAAATTATACTGTCTATGTAGACGACGTAATTTTCAAAACCGCTAGTTTCCAGCTCAATAATGGAGAGACTGCTCAAATCAAGGAGGCTGCTTTGGCAGGTTCGACTTATCGGATCGAAGCCATGCAGGAGGACAACTATCCTTCTTATTTAGGG
>CAZHOC010001348.1:0-2165 GCA_964534295.1 uncultured Bacteroidia bacterium
TCATTCACGATCATCGCATTGCCCCAAGGGATTTCGAAAACGATCGCTTTAAAGGGGATAGTAGTCTCTTTACGTTTCTTTACAAGATTTTCAATAATCGCTGCCTTAATTTTTTGCGAGATCAAAAACGACAAGCGGTGCAATGGGCTGATGAGATGCCTGATTATCCTGACTTGGCGCGAAATGCCTTACAACAGATCATTTCTAGCGAGTCCCTAGAACGCTTAAAATCCTATATGCAGGAGTTGGGCGACAAATGCCGCGAGATTTTGTGGGATTCTCTTTACCATGGCTACAGCTCAGAAGAATTGGCAGAAAGAATGAATTATAAGGATGCGGCTAGCGTCTATACCGTTAAATATCGCTGTCTCAAAAAACTAACAAACTTAATCGGGGGATAAATTTTTACCCACATTGTTCAGATGGAGCTTCCATCAGGGTCTAATCAAAACGAAAGCCATTATGGCCACACCAACAAACTGGGAAACGCAAATGGAACGATATCTCAACAGACAAATGTCTGATGAGGAGAGTCGACGTTTTGAGACTGAAATAAACGATGATCCCCTCAAACTCAAAGCTCTGCAAGATCGCATGAAGGCAGAGATTACCGTTATGGCTACCGCTCGGGAAGCAGAAGTGACGGCCCTAAAAGCTAGGTATCAGGCTGGCAATGGGAAAGTGCGAAGCTTTAATTACGGCTATCTGGCGATAGCAGCGGCGGTTTTGTTGCTGATTGGACTCGCCGTCATCTTTAGCCCTCAAGCCGAATTTGACCAACAAGCCCTCTATGCTGCCAATTATGAGATCCCCGCAGCTCCGCAAGCAAGAGGGGATAATAGCTTGGATAGTCTCTACCAAGTTGCCAATGCCCTCTACAATCAAGGGCAATACGAGCAGGCGCTACCGCTTTATCAGCGATACATTACTGGCAAAGAAGGGGAAGTCGATAAGGAAACTGAAATTCAGAATGCGCGCTTATTTGTGGCTATCTCACTACTCGAAACCAATCAACTAGATGCTGCCATTCGTCAGCTAAGTACTGTATTGGAAAAAGATGAAAATGCGCAATGGTACTTAGCCCTTGCTTATCTAAAAAAGGGAGCCACAGAAGATTCTAGAAAAATATTGGAGATGATTCAGGCCAAGGAAAGGCATCTATATCAGGATAGGGCTGCTAAATTACTGGAGTTGTATCCTTAATCTACTTTGGCACATTGGCAGGCTGCGCTAAGCAATTGCGCCATTCCTTTACTCACTACCGAATAATATACCATGGCTCCTTCCCGCTGACTGAGGAGGATGTCAGCCTGTTCCATGAGTTTTAAATGTTGGGAAGCATTAGATTGACTGATGCCTAGGGATTCATAAATGGCTTTGACAGGTAGCCGTTTATGTTCTAATAAAAGCTCTACGATCAATAAGCGCATGGGATGGCTGATGGTGCGCATTACCTTGGCAACTCGCTGCAGCTTTTCTTTGTCCCGATACATTTTTGTGCTTTCCGGCATCGCCGAACGCTTATTTGTGGAAGGAAATGCTTATGAGGAAGGATTGCCTCTTAATGCTAAAAGTTTCAATACGATCAATCTGATCAGGAGTAACCACGGCAAGCCGTGCAAGAGTAGATCGCCATAGTCGATGAGCTGCATGCCCTCAGCACCACCCAAGACCCAGCGCAACTTCCCCCAAACATGTGGTTCTGGAGAAAATGGCGCTAGGCCTAGCGTAGCACAGGCGATCAAAACGATCGACCATTGATTGATCAGTTCCTTAAGCGATTTCACCTTGATGCTGCTCAATTACGGCTTTAAGGGTTGCTTTGGGCATCATACCACTTTGGCGCCATAGGGCTTCTCCATTTTTGAAAAGCATAAAGGTAGGCACACCTTGGATATTCATTTGCTGTGATAGCTCGCGGTTACGATCAACATCGATCTTCACGATTTTACCTGTATCACCGATTTCAGCGGCCAATTCTTTTAGTACGGGGGCCATTGCTTGACAAGGTCCACACCAAGAAGCCGTAAAATCTACGAGTACTGGGATATCTGAATTTATGAGATCTGCGAAGCTGGTTTTTTTAGTTTCTGCCATTGTTCCAATGATTTAAATGGTTCTTAAACAATTACCCTACAAATATAAGCGGTGCTTTAGGGGTAGAT
>CAZHOC010001349.1:0-2164 GCA_964534295.1 uncultured Bacteroidia bacterium
AGGGTTCAAGTAGCTGCAAGGCAATGCCCTTGTCTAGTCCACCGGTAAAATCGAGGACAAAAATCTGTTTTTCAAATTCTTTGAACGCTTCTTCTCCTTCCCAGTTTTCTGGCCAATCGTTTTCTTCTAAAAGGTTGTGGAGCTCGAAACCTTCTTGTTTGACGCGAAAGCTGGCCTTATCCACGCGAAACATGCTGCTGGATACTTGATTCTCGCTTTCTAAATCTTCTACCGTATCCCAAACTTCAATCTCATCATCTTCTTCAATGAGGTCTTCAATGATTTCAACCTCTTCTTCTTCAACGGGAGGCTTCTCAGGGTTCTGAGCAAGGAGGAGGCAAGGGGATAAAAGGAGAGCAAACAAAAAGGTATGGCTTCTTTTCATAAAGGGTGCTTAACTACTTCAATTTAATAAACCTTCTCCTGAAATCCTGCTTGAAAATCTCTGCGAAATCGCTCTACCCATTGCTCTGACATTGCATCGGCAGTCTTGTGATAATAGGGTGCTTTGATCTCTAGCTGACTATGATCCAATTGGAGGTAATCCAAGACTCCGCGGATGGTAGCCTCATAGTCGGCAATCATATCTTCGTATACGACGGTATAGGGTACGATAGCGTGCCGACTAAAATATTCCTGGACGGCACATTCTTTCAATACGCTCTCTTTAAATAGATGCGTTAGGGCATCGACATTGTATTTTTCATCATAAAAGGCTTGCTCGTTTTGGTGCTTTTTGCTGCCTTCCAAATGCCAAACATTGTCTTGTATAGCCTTCCACCAAGAGACTACTTGCCGGACCTTATTACGGCGGGTGAGGTAAATGTGCTGGCAGTTGGGAAATAGATCGCTCCATACAGCTTCATGATCATCGGCCTGGCTAATGCCTCTTAGGGCACAGATCTTCTGGAAGTTTTTGTGGTAGTGGTCATGGTGAAAAGGATCTTTTACGCCAAAAATTCCGTTTTCACTCGTGCCTAGTTCCCAAATTTTATTACGCAAGGCTTCGTAATTGTCTACTTGATATTTAGTGAGCAGATCGGGTTCATGATCGCCCATGAGAACCAGCAATTCGCCAGGTTTGCCGGCTATGGTGGTTTGTTCTAAGGCTTTGCAAAGGAGGGTGCTACCGCTGCGCTGGCTAAACCAGATGCGGTAGGAGCGGGTAGGTGTTTTCATGACCCTTAATACGGAGGAAAGTTATGAGCGTTCGGCTAGCCGCTTACGCAGCTTACTCAAACCTACTGGCGTGATGCCCAGATAGGAGGCAAGCATATACTGGGGAATCCGCTGGAGAAGCTTAGGTTTTTCTCTTTGGAGTTGGAGGTAGCGCTCCTCGTGAGAGTGAATCAAATTGGCCCAGATACGGTCAGCCATGAGGACAAAATTCATCTCGGTGATCATGCGGCTAAGCCGTTCAAAAATCAGCGGGAAACGTTCATAGGCTTCTTGCAAGACGCTTTGATGGATGATAATCAGTTCAGTATCTTCCAGGCATTCGATGGTATAGCGGGAAGGCTGCTGGGTGATGCTAGAGCGCATATCTTGGGCGAAGTCACCTTCTAAAAAGAAGTCGCCGATCATCTCCTCGCCTTGATGGAGAAAGTACATTTTCATTAAGCCTTGCTTAACGAATAAAATCTCCTGACACACTTGCCCGGCCTGCAAGGGGCGTTCGCCCTTGCGATAAGATCGATGATTAATATTTTCTGTAATGAATTCCTTCGCCTCTGGCGAAAAGGGCGTTACTTGCTCAAAGCGACTGAGAATATCTTCCATAAATTAGCGGGGCTCCAGCACTTCCGCCACCACGAAAGTACTCCCACCAATATACACCAAATCTTCTGGACCAGCAGCCTCTAAAGCTGCTTGATAAGCGTCTTGAACTGAGTCATGAATATGCCCCTTGAGGTCGAAGGCCTCTGCTTTTAGTTGCAGGGTTAAAGCATCTAGGCCACGTTCGATATTAGGCTTAGCGAAGTAATATTGAGCCGTTTTGGGCATCATGGCCAAAATCTTATTATGCTCCTTATCGCTCACCATCCCCCAGACGATGTGGAGGTTTTGATAGGTTGAATTCTGAATTTGCTCCAGCACATAGGCCAAACCTGCCTCATTATGACCTGTATCGGCGATCACGTTGGGTTCAGTTTGGAGGCGCTCC
>CAZHOC010001350.1:0-2159 GCA_964534295.1 uncultured Bacteroidia bacterium
CACACCATTTTCAGCTTCTACGTCAGTACTAACTGGAGCAGCAGCACCATTGAAAGTAACCCCACCAGTAGTAACTACTTGTAGATCTACAAACTCATCATTAGGACCACGAGTCAAAGTCTTGACGTAAGTGTCAGAAAGATCAGCTTCTTTGAGCGTACCACCGTAAACGTGGAACAAAAGTACTTCAGTCAAAATATCGTTGTCGATATCGCTGAGTTCATTCCAGTTGTCATTAGAATCCAAAAGATCTTGGAAAGCTTGGTTGGTAGGAGCAAAAACAGTAAATGGACCTACTTTTTCTAGTTCTGAAACCAATCCAGTTTGCTGAAGAGCTGCTACCAATGTACTGAGGTCATCAGTCTCTTGCGCTAGCTCAACAATGTTTTTTAGGTCGGGAGTGTTGGTGTTATCACAAGCTGTGAAACTCAACAGGCTTACTAAGGCGAAAGCCATGAAAAAAACTCTGAAGTTCATCATTATTAATTAGTGATTATTACATGAATGAAAGCGATCCTACAACTCAGCTCCTTTTCAAAATGTTTGGGAGTGCAAATTATTTTACCCTCTTTAGAGCATGGCTTTTGAGTTAAAACTGCAGTTTTTTGCGGCTGGCGCAACTGAGCCAGACTTGGATTTGGAACCCATTTGGTGGCCAGTCAGAACTATATTGCGCCAGTTTCCCTTTAGCCAAAAACCCCATACCGGAGACTTTATTCAGCAATATGAAATCAGCCTACAAGAGCTGATTGATTTGCATCTAGATCATCTAAAACAGGTCAAAACAGGCACTTATAGCTTTATTTCATGGCAAGCCCAGATTGCTCCCAAACTAGCGGTAATCGAAAAAGTAATAGAAGGGGAGTTGAAATTTGAGCGTATCTTGATGGTGGTAAGAGAGTGGGAATCTGGATACTGATATGCAAGCAAAAATCCTCATTGAGCCAGCAAGCAATCCCCAGCAGATAGAAAGGGTTAAAATTTTGTTAAAATTCTATGGTGAACTCCGCAATCATGATGCGGCCTTAGGAAATTACCATGCAGAACTTGACGGCCTGCCCGGCAAATATGCCCCTCCCAAAGGCTGTCTTTTGCTCGCACATGATGGAACCCAAGCCGTCGGCTGTGTCGCTTTTCAAGCCTTGAGCGAAAGCATCTGCGAGATGAAGCGTATGTTTGTCCTGCCTGACTATCAAGGTCAGAAGATTGGTTTTCGACTCGTCGAACGCTTACTCCAAGAAGCCCGCAAAGCTGGCTATAAAATCATGCGACTAGACACGCATCCTCAGATGCAACGCGCCGCCAAACTGTATCAATCCTGTGGCTTTTACCCTATCGAGCGTTACAATCAAAATCCTACCCCTGGCATTCGTTTTTTTGAAAAAATCCTTTAGTAACGGCGACTTTTTTTGAACCAAATCAACAGTCGAGCGTATTTGTGTACAAATAACACATTATGTTAAAAAAAGTACAACAACGAATACACATTATCCAAGAGACGCTTAGGATTTTAGAGCAAGGAAGCTATCAAAATCGTCAAGGGCAAAAGGTAAAGATCGCCGAAGCCCAAGCCCAAGCGGATCAACTGAGTCGCGTCTGGCTTCCAGAAGAATTAGCGGAGCTTAGCGAACAAGCATTTGAAGCTCGCACGCAGCAAACCCAATTTGAGGTCCGCAACGAAACCACCTTTGAAGCGAGCCTGCGAGCCCATCAAGGACAAGGTCGTCATATTGGTGCCCTAAATTTTGCTTCTGCCCGCAATCCCGGAGGAGGCGTGCTTCGCGGCACCAAAGCCCAAGAAGAAGATCTGGCCCGCGCTTCTGGCCTCTATCCTTGCATCGTGCAGATGGAAGAGCATTTTCAATACCATCGCCGACATAAGCTTGGGCTATATAGCGATCGGATGATTTACAGTCCCAAAGTTCCAGTGTTCCGCGACGCGGCCGAACAACTGCTCGACGATTGGTATCCGGTTAGCATTATTACTTCTGCAGCCGCCAACGTGAGCTCACTACGCCAAAACAATCCCGAACGACTGAAGGATGTGCCGGCTGTAATGCGCATTCGCACCCAAAAATTGCTTGCCCTGGCTGCTTACCATCATATTGACACTTTAATTCTTGGGGCCTGGGGCTGTGGAGTCTTCAAACAGGAGCCTG
>CAZHOC010001351.1:0-2159 GCA_964534295.1 uncultured Bacteroidia bacterium
GGTATGACATACTTACTGATTTCTGTTCGGGTTCCGCTTTTCATTTCAAAGCGTACTACCACATTGTATCCTTGCTCAGCACCATCAGGGAGTCCAAAGTGGACTTGATCAGGCGCATCAGTTCCGTGTCCGGAGGCAGAGGGCACTTCTCGGATACCTGAAATACGAGTACCATCACAAGCTTCAAGAAATACATTGGCACCAACTGCATTTCGCCATACCCCACTGCCTAAATCTATCCTTGGCTCTACAAAGAGATAATCGTTCGCGCCAGCATCATTAAAATCATTGCGCCAGAGTTGGTTGTCGCTATTTCTGACGTTTATGTACAGATCTAAATCTCCGTCTTTGTCATAATCAGCAAATGAGGCTCCTTCCCCATTACCATTGACGTCAATATTTGCATTGTCTTGCGTAAAGCTGAGCGTTCCACCGAAGGGGGTATCATTGAGAAAGAGAAAGCTAGTACCATTATCATCTGTGAGAAAAAGGTCCAGTTTTCCATCATTGTTTACATCACCCACGGCACAACCATCTATCCCACTACTTGGATAACTCAAGCCAGCTGAGGCCCAAGGCTCACTATTACTGCCATCATAGGTAGGTTCAAAGGTCCCATAATTGTTGATCCATATTTGGTTACCATTAGCATCAGACCAGAAAAAGTCAAAGTCGCCATCATTATCGAAATCACCAAAGACAACCCCTCCCTTATTACCATTGGAAGCATCTGCTATTTCAATACCTGTCTGGTAGGAGCCATCACCATTACTGACAAAAAAGTCTACCCCATTATTTTTACGGGCTAGGATATCAATATCACCATCGTCGTCATAATCAACTCCGGCTGAATAATCACCATTGCCTGCGGAAGTAGGAAGGTTTGTGGTGGTGGGGTTTACCCCTATGAAGTTGGCAGTTCCATCCTCAGGGTTTTGAAAAATATCAATCCCATGATTGTGGTTTTCAACAATTATATCCAACCAGCCATCATGGTTATAATCTGCTACGAAAAGCCCCTCCGTATTCATATTTCCATCATGAAAATCAGCATAGTCAATAATCTTATTGGGATCTCCATTGGCATTGGCCCCTAAATGATAAAGTCCTGAGGGCCCTTGATTGAGATAGATTACGATACTACCGTTTCCACTGTAATGCAGATTTCGGATCAGATCTACAAAACCATCGTTATTCAAATCTACCAGTATGGCGGTACGTTCTCGGACAGAACTACCACACTCATTACAAAAAGTACTAGTAGAATCACGAAATACGGGATTGTCGGGATCACTAGGATCAGCGATGAGGATACGTGTATTGACAGAGCTACTTGCAGTATTGACTACCAAGTCTAAATATCCGTCATTGTTTATATCGCCCCAGGCGAAGCCCCCATCTTTATTCCCACTGACAGCGGCATCACTGCCAGCATTACCTGTATCACCTGGAGAATCATCCTTGGCGACATTGGTAAAGGAAAAAGAAGCATTGGCTTCTTCGGTACTATTAAACATAAAGACGCCCGCAGCTACTAAGACTAGGGCTCCCACCCAGGCTGCAAAACGATTGCGAAGTAAAAGAGCAGATTGATTGGTTTGCTTTAACATTTTGTGAGAGGGAAATGTAATATTTCGACTACCCAAAAATTGCAAGCAGAGTCATATTTTATGAGGCGATTTAGTCAAAAAACTTAAGCATGTTAGAATTTGAGAGAGGTGGTCTGATTTAGCAACTGATAGGACAAAAAAAGAGCGCCCGCTTGGCATTCGGGCGCTTCTAACAGCTTTTATCTATGAGAAAAAAGAATCTTAATTCAACTTTGTTGCAAGTCTTCAATATCTAGACGACTTAATTGCCAGAATGTTAGGAAGAATCAGGCCATTCGTAAAAAAAAATCTCCCAGCTGTTAAAAATACTCGGCAGAAAGCAAATGTCGTTCAGCGAGGATTTTTACCAAAAGGGAGATTGGCCTGTCATTTGACCTATTTTGCAAGTCGCTTAGCGGGTCATGGCGCCTATCTGTCTAATTTATTTATTGACAAAAGTTTTTAGTCGTTGGACTTCTTTTTGATGCCCCAACAGCCAGTCTGTAACTTCTTTGTCTTGACCGGGACCTTGCACGAGATAAGAGGCAGTCTCAAGATGCGTTTCCTCAT
>CAZHOC010001352.1:0-2156 GCA_964534295.1 uncultured Bacteroidia bacterium
AAGGTCGCGGAGAAAAGCTTCCCCGATGCGACGAATCTCAGGCATGTGCTTTTGAAGCTCAGGAACTACATCCTGACTAAAGATCTCTGCGAGTTCTACGGCTAGATCGGCACTTTCTTCGACCATATCCATGTAGAGCTCTTCATTTTCGGCAAAGTGCTCAAGGCCTTTTTCACCGTATTGATAGACATAATAGGAAAAAGCTTCTGAGATCACGTGGGCTTTTTCTTCCTCATCAAGCTCATGCTTGATTTCATGGAAGTCTTCCTGTAAAAAGCGCTGCATTTGCTCATTGTGTTCTTCCCAATCATCATGGTCAAAACGGGCGTAATCAGTCTTTACCTCAGACATAAAAGAAGCGTAAGAGTTGAGGTAGCGAGATTTTTCGACCGAACCACAAGCCACAAATAAAGCGACTGCTAGTACTGTCAACGCAATGAATGTTCGCATAAAATGATTTTTTAAAGGCTTTTGTGAGATATATTAAGGACAGCGCTAGAGTCTAAAGGTTGGATTGGCTCTGTATTTTTTTCTCGTATCGATTTGAATGAGCGTTCTCCGAAGGAAGAAACGAAGCCCAGACCTACAATAGTATTCTCCTCTCCACTGAAGTCAGAAAGGGCTTTTATTTGCTGCGGATGCTTGCCAATTTGAAGTATGCAAACAACAAGTTCGAAAGCACTTTGGCGCCAACTATACCATTATGCCCGACCCTACCAAAAATCCTTCTGGATAGGCAGCCTACTTGCCATTACTGGCAGTATAGTCTGGCTCCTCATCCCTTGGGCCATAGGTGAAATCATTAGCCTAGCCGCGAATATCACTGAGCAGGAAGATATCTCTGGCCTTTGGTATTATCTAGGCATTTTGGGCGGGGTAAGCATCCTCTATTATACTGCCCAAGAAATTGCCCGCTACTTGATTTATATGGTGGCGGAACGCGCAAGTATTGATCTGCAAACCAATACTTTGGCGCATATGAGCCGACTTGATCTTAGTTGGCATGAGGTGGAAAACAGTGGCAATAAGCTCAAGAAAATTAACCGCGGAGGCAAGAGTCTCAATTCCATGCTAAGGATGTATGTGGATATCACCATTGATGCGGTAGTAGGCCTAATTGGGGTGGCGGTAGTATTTGCTACCATGAGTTGGACCCTCAACTTATTGCTGATTGTCTTCTTTATTACTCACTATCTATTGTCTTCCTATCTCACCCGCAATGCAACTGCCCAAGCGCGAAGGGTCAATGAGGTGGAGGAGGAGTTTTCGGGTCTCAAATTTGAAATGCTCAATAGTGTTCAAACGGTCAAAACGATGGCGATGCTGCCGGCTTTGATGCGTTATATTCACGGTGTCACCGAACGCTTAATTAAGGCGCTTTCCAAGCGGATTACGCTATTTCGTATCAGATTGGCGGCTTTGGGGTTCAATCAACAGTTTTTTCGGATTGGGATCATTGCCTACTCCGTTTGGGAGGTGGCGCAAGGAAATTTCGAAGTAGGGGTAATTGCTCAAGTCTTCTTCTATTTCAGTAAGATTGAGGTCTCCGCCCAGCGTTTTTCAGATATCTATCATCGCTATATTTTGGCGCAAATTGACCTCGATGGAGTGGCGGATATCATGGGGACTAAAGCGGAGATCGAAACTCAGGGGGAACAAAACTTCCCTGAGAATTGGCAGGAGATCCAATTGCGAGACCTTCGCTTTGCTTATGGAGAATTACAGGTTTTGCAAGGCTTAAACCTCAGCGTTCGCCGAGGCGAAAAACTTGGCCTTGTCGGTGTCAGTGGCGGAGGAAAATCAACCTTATTCAAACTATTGCTTAAGCTATATGATGATTATGACGGGTTTATTGGGCTAGATGGTATTTCTCTACGTGATATCAAACGTGAGAGCTTAGTCCAGCACTTAGGAGTGGTGTTGCAGGATACCGAGCTATTTGACCTCAGTCTGAAAGAGAATATCCTTTTAGGAGGAGAGGTGAATTTAGCAGCGGAACGCCTGCACTATGCTTCGGAAACTGCAAGGGTGAGTCAATTTGCCGCTCAACATCCTGATGGGATGGATACCTTGGTCGGGGAGAAGGGGATCCATCTTTCTGGAGGAGAAAAGCAGCGAGTAGGACTAGCGCGAGCCTTATATCGTAAACCTGAGAT
>CAZHOC010001353.1:0-2150 GCA_964534295.1 uncultured Bacteroidia bacterium
AAGGCCGCTACAACGACCCAGACGGCTTTTTCTTACCAGCGCCTAAGCCTCGTCTCCATGAACTCTATTATATCAAAGCAGCGCAAAAAGCAGGGGTAGACGTAATTCCTTCCCGTCTTTCTATCCTCACCAAGCGGATCAATAAGGATCGCGGGGTTTGCTTTTACTGTAGCCAATGTGGTCGCTCTTGTAGCGCCTATGCTGACTTTTCTGCTGGCTCTTGTCTGATCTTCCCCGCCCAGAAAAATGGCGGTAAGCTTGAGCTCTATACCGATTGTATGGTACGTAAGGTAACTACTGACTCAGAAGGTCGGGCGACAGGAGTCTCATATATCAACAAAAAGGACCGTCGCGAATATCAACTGCGAGGTAAAGTTGTGGTACTAGGTGCTTCGGCCTGTAGCTCTGCTCGTATCCTGCTCAACTCAAAGAGTAGCCAACACCCTAATGGCTTAGGAAACAGCAGTGATGTAGTAGGCCGCTACGTACATGACTCTACTGGGGCTAGCCGTTCGGCTTTCGTGCCTCAGATGATGAACCGTAAGACTTACAATGAAGATGGAGTCGGCGGTATGCACGTTTATTCTCCTTGGTGGCTTGATAATAAGAAACTAGACTTCCCGCGTGGATATCACCTCGAAATCTGGGGCGGTATGGGTATGCCTTCTTATGGTTTTGGCTACAATATCGCGGCGATGAATGAATATATTGGTGGCGACATCGGGGGCTATGGCACCAAATTACGCCAGGACGTGAAGCGCTTTTACGGCTCCGTAATGGGTATTTCGGCGCGTGGTGAAAGTATCGCTCGCTATGAAAACCGTTGTGAGATTGACCCTGATGTAGTGGATCAGTTTGGTATTCCTGTCTTGAAGTTCCACTATCAATGGAGTGATTTGGAGCGCAAGCAAGCGCGCCATATGCAGGATACTTTTGAAGAGATCTTCCACGCCATGGGCGCGACGGTATTAGGCGACAAACCTGGCGCTGATCGTGATTATGGTTTGGCCAATCCAGGACAGATTATCCATGAAGTGGGTACCACTCGTATGGGTACAGACCCTAAGACTTCGGTTACCGATCCCATGCAGCGTCTGCACGATGCCGACAATGTGTTTATCGTAGATGCAGGTCCTTTTGTGTCTCAGGCAGATAAAAACTGTACTTGGACCATCATGGCGCTCTCTATGAGAACCTCCGAATTCATTATCGATCAAGTCAAAAAACAAAATCTTAGCTAGTCATGGACAGAAGAGAATCACTCAAAGCATTGCTGATTGGCTCCGTGGCAGGAGCTAGTATGGGTGTGGCGGCTTGTACCCCCGGCTCTAAAGAAGCTGAGGCAGCTGCAACCCCAAAGCAAAAATACTATGGTCGTACTCCTGAGGAGCTTGAACGCGATGAGAAGATCAAAGCAGAAATTTTTCTCAATGAGCACGAGCTAGAAAGCATCGCGGTTCTTTGCGATATCATTTTGCCAGCGACTGAAACGGCTGGTTCTGCCAATGATGCCAAAGTACCCGAGTTTATTGAGTTTATCGTCAAGGATATTCCTTCGCATCAGTTGCCGATACGAGGTGGTTTGATGTGGCTCGATCAGGAGTCTAATCGCCGCTTCAACAAGCTTTTCAAGGCAGCAAGCAATGAGGAGCAGATCGCGATTGTAGAAGATATCGCTTATCCCGATCCTGATGGCAAGAAGCCTGAGATGGCCTACGGGATCAAGTTTTTCAGTCGTATGCGCGACCTGACGGTTACTGGTTATTATACCACCAAAATGGGTTTTGAGGACCTAGGCTATGTAGGTAATCGCCCTAATGTTTGGGACGGAGTGCCTGCTGATGTATTGGCCGAGCATGACGTAGATTATGATGAGGCTTGGCTTGCCAAATGCGTGGATCAAAGCAAACGCGAGGAAATCGCCCAATGGGACGATGAGGGCAATCTGTTGACCTGATGATATGTGGTAGGGACGGTTTGCAAACCGTCCCTACTTAAATTATACTTCCCAGCCTTTACGGTACTGTCGCCCGACAAACTGATTGGCTTCTTCTAAATTGGTGATGCGCATATTCTCGCCATCCCAAAGCAGCTTCTTGCGAGCGTAATACTCCATTCTGCCCTTATCATTTTCTCGACGGAGCATATAG
>CAZHOC010001354.1:0-2147 GCA_964534295.1 uncultured Bacteroidia bacterium
GGGTTGGGTGGAGCTTAGTACACCTTCGGTGAACGTTAAAATCGATACCCCAGCTGGTTTGGTAGAGGCAAGCGTTCTGCAGCAGGCAGGAAAAATCGAAAAAGTCTCCTTCGTCAACGTTCCCTCCTTTGTCTATGCCTTGGATCAAAGCATAGAAGTGCCAGAAATCGGCACGGTGAAATATGACCTAGCGTTCGGCGGAGCCTACTATGCCTACACAGATGCTACTGCCATAGGTCTCTCGCTTGCTGCTACAAATAATGCAGAAATCATCAGGTTGGGCAAGGCCATCAAGCAGGCAGTGATGGCGCAGAACCCAATCGAGCATCCTGACCCTAGCGCAGAAGCACTGGGCTTTTTATACGGAACCATATTTATCGGACCCCCTGAAGATAAGGCAAAGCATAGTCGTAATGTCTGTGTCTTTGCTGAGGGAGAGGTGGATCGCTCCCCGACGGGTACAGGCGTAAGTGGCAGATTAGCTCTGCATCATGCGAGGCAAGAAATCAATACACAAGAGGAAATTGCGATTGAGAGTATCCTCGGTACCTCATTTTCCTGCCAAGTGATAGGCGAAACTCGTTTTTTTGGTAGGCCTGCGATCATTCCTGAGGTATCTGGTACAGCCTTTATTACTGGCCGGCATGAGTTTTTGCTAGATCCTGCAGATCCTTTGCGTGAGGGCTTCTTATTAAGGTGATTTTTAGTAAATTAAGCATAGCTTCTTCCCGCTATTAGCCCCTATGCTTTTATGGCCAATCTGGTAACGATTCAATCATTTTCTGCCCCTGAGGACGCGCTCGAGTGGGTCAATCTGCTCAAAGCTCACAACATTCCATACCATTGGGAGGAAGACCTTCCCGGTTTTGATCACTCTTTTGCCTTCAATAAGAGTTCGATCATCTATAATTATCTACTTCGAGTACCGCAAACTCATGTCCTACAAGCCAGAGAAGTCTTGAGCGAAATTGCCGCTGAGCATGTATCGCAATACAGCGAGGATCATTATCTCTACAGCTTTGAGTTAGAAGAGCTTTACGAGGTCTTGGAGCGGCCAGATGAATGGAGCCCTGAGGACTATATCCTCGCCCAACGAATCTTAGAAGAACGAGGGCGGCCCATGAGCAATAAGGATATCCAAACCTTGTATGAGGCTCGTCTTGATGAGATTCGCCGACCGCGGCGGATGGACAAAAATTGGATTAATGTCGCTTACGCAGGAGCTGTGATGGGGATATTTTTAGGGATATTTGGCTTGGCTGCCATCATGCTGGCTTGGTCCATGCTGTTTAAGAAGACTGATCCTACGGGACAGAAGTTTTATGTATACGATCTGGAAACGCGGACCCATGCCAAGCGTATCTTACTTATAGCTTGTATTGCTTCTGCTTTATGGGCGCTTGCTTTTTATCTCTTTTTCTAAATGCCCCACGAGTTTTTTATTGCTAGCCTCGCTCACCTCCATTTACATTTGGAGCGTTACAAATCTTTGTCTAGGTGTACCCTTTGCGGCCTCGATCTGGCCTCTGCTGAAATCGATTGGGAACATATCCCCATAGATCATACTTCCTTTTTGGGCTGTGATCTTCCTGCAGGAGTGGTTTCCTTAATTCAAAATCGCGGGGCGCTGGTAATGCCCAAAAGGAATGATCTTCCTTATAATCCTTATCGGCATGAGCTATATCATTGGCTAGAGTTAGCGGCTCCATTGGAGGAGGACGCTACACGAACGCATGATCTTGAAATTTATGAGCATTTCTCCGCGCAGCGTTATCGGCCAGAGATTCATGAGGCGCTTTTTCAAAGAATACACGATCATTCGATCGATCAGGCCATGTTCAAATTGATAGGGACAAAGCCTGATGGGCGGACCGAAAAAGCTTGTGTGGGATTTATGGGGGGCCACAGTACGCTTCGCAATGACCCTAATTATTTACTCACGGCTAAAGCTGCTTTTTTACTCGCGCAGCAAGGCTACTTCATCGTGTCGGGAGGCGGTCCGGGAATAATGGAGGCGACCAATTTAGGCGCTTACTTTGCAGCTTATAGCATGGCTGATTTAGAGCAGGCCGTTGTAGAATTGAGCGCAGCTCCTCACTATGAGGACAAAGGTTATTTTGAAGCAGCGAAGTCTTTAGTAGAGAGGT
>CAZHOC010001355.1:0-1494 GCA_964534295.1 uncultured Bacteroidia bacterium
TATCCATGCATTGATACGCAGGTTGACGATAGCAAAAAATACCAGTGGAATGGCACTGACGACAAGGCTCCCCAAACCAAACAGCATTTGGTTACGAAAGAGCACTTCGGCGGGGATTGTCTTTTGGTGTTGCCAGTAGGCGCGTTCTTGCAAAGACTTAGCCCAAAGAACCAGACCAATCAAAACTGGCAGACAAAGCACAATGGTTCCAGCCCAAGGCGATGGGATATTTTCATCTGAGATAGGCAATAGCATGGCATAGCAGACCGCAAACAAATTGCCCAGCAAGGCCCAATACAAAACCTGATGGATCCGGGTCGCCCAAAGAAATGGGCGATTGATCAAGAGCTTTTGATCCAGTTTGCGTAAGAAGGCAGGGCTGATCGTGGCTAAAAAGCGATGCATATATAAAGTCTACTCAGGTGGCTGTAGATATAAATCTAACACTTTAGGACGGAAATAACGATGCCACATAAAGAGGGCAAAGGCTCCTCCTATCATCCAGGAAGTAATTTGCCAGCCAAAGACGACACTAGGGTCCTCGATATAGATATTGTATTCAACTGCAGTCAAGATTGCGGTTGGGATTAACCAAATATGCAGGCTCGACAAGCCTAGAAAGATAATTTGAGCGACGATCGAGCGCTCTTGGGCGGGATTGTCTTCAAAAACCCATTCGACGAGAAAGCGAACTTGAGCCACTAAGAAGATCACGATAAATAGTGGCAAGGCAGTATCTTTTCCTGGACCGATGGCATCAATCACAAAGCTCATCAGCGCACCAAAGCCGATTGCTGAACCGATAGTCAGCCAAAACTCTCGTTTGCGCATATAGCTGGCCATATCACTCAACAGCCATAGCAATGGCAAGGCTGCGATCAACCAGATGGGCCAAATATGATTTTCGGCTATGATGCCATTAGCAGAACTGCCCATGCCCAAAGGCGCAAAGCTCAGGCGAAACTCATACCAACGTTGAGCGATGAGCTCATAATAGACAATCGGTATGGCACTGAGTAGGCTACCACCGAGCAGGAATATCAGAAGATTCCGGATACTCAGCCAGCCTTTGAGACGACCAGCTTGCTGCGTAGCAGGAAAATCCAAAAGCCGGGTCCACCAAAAGATCAAGCCGCCAGCGGCCACTAATCCCATCAAAAAGGTCCCGCCTACCCAAAGCACGGGCTGGCGTTCCCCGACGGGGACATAATAACCATAAAAACCCGCCAGCAATAGGCCAAGCACCCCCCAGAAAAATACGTGGTGGATACGTGTGGCCCACAAAATGGGATCATTGAGCAGTAGATGACGATCGAGTCGTTGGAGCCAATTGGGCGTGAGACGTTGGTATAATCGCTGCATGATTAGCGAGATTTGGGAGAAGCATCAAGATTAGATAAACGTTTTTCGAGGCTCCAATTCCATAGAATCAAAACCAATAGCGGGCCAGCAAGTGTCGCTAGCAGGTTCCAGTCGTCATTAAAGCGAACCGTT
>CAZHOC010001355.1:1504-2146 GCA_964534295.1 uncultured Bacteroidia bacterium
AGTGATGTAGACAAATATTAACTCTACGATCTTAAGCGCGAAAAAGGGACTGATCAAAAAGAGTCCTACCAAAATACTCATCGCCAACTGGACGATCTTGGGGTCTTTTTTCGCCTTAAAAGTATAGCGAGTTAAAAGCGCTACCACTATTACAAATATTACGACAAACCAGATCGAAGTGTTAGGGGAAAGAAAGCCAAATATTAAGGCACTGATGATTCTCAAGACAAAGCTCGTCAAAAGGCTGACTCCTATTGCCAACCAAAAGATGCGAGCCCCCACTTTGAAAAAGACCATCAGAATGACCAAGCTCCAAAGCAGGATCGTCAAAATCGGCAAAGCATATTCTAGGTGTAAAAAATGCCTCTCCCCCGCTTTGGCGAGGCTAATCAGCTTAATATTGTCCTTCGTCTTTAGTTCTGCCCTACGCAGGTTTGTATCGCTATAATTATCGTTATAGCTTCTATGAGGCTGCTTATGAAAGTTGTCCAGGACAAAGCTACTCTCAACCTCTACCGGGCTAAGATTATATTTATTGAGGAGCCGGATGTATTCATTGATTTGGGCTTCTTGCTCTTGGCTCGAGCCTTGAATCCACTTCTCAAATTCAGCCTTGTTTTCACTCTCGCTTCTTCTTTTAAT
>CAZHOC010001356.1:0-2141 GCA_964534295.1 uncultured Bacteroidia bacterium
CTCTCGCCAGTCACTTGGAATCGATTGGACCCCTACACCTACACTTGTCACACCGTACCTGCCTAGTTGGTGGCTCGAATCCGCTGCTGGAACCAAGTCAAAGGAATCGTGACCAATAGCGCAGGCAACATATTTTCTACATTAATTCGTCCCAGGTCCAGGATATTGATGCCAATCCCAATGATTAATGCGCCACCAACACTACTGAGTTGTGCAATCATGGTTGTAGTAAAGAAGTGCTGTAGCTGCCGCGCCAGCAAGGTGAGGCCGCCCTGAAAGATCAGCATAGGTACAATAGAAAACAACACACCAATACCATAAGTGGAAGCAAACGCAATGGAGGATACGACATCCAGCGTGGACTTGACCATTAACAGGTCTCGTTTGCCTTTAAGGCCTTCTTCAATGGCTCCCACAAATGTCATGCTGCCAATGCAGAAAAGCAGAAATGCTGTAATCAGCCCTTCCGTAAAAGCACCTTCACTGATCTGAAATATGTTCTTTATGGTATCACCTAAATTTTGTAAAAAAGCCTGAACTCCCAGTACTTCCCCAATGATTGCCCCCAGAATGAGACTAAAAATGAAGTTCAGCAAATAGCCTTCCGGCACTTTCAGGCCCATCATGATCCCTAAAACCAGGGTTCCTAATCCGATGGCCTGAAATATGATGGTCTGGATATTATCCGGAAAAATGCCTTGCAGATAGAGCCCAACCAGGCTCCCGATTGTTACGGTCCCCATATTGATCAAAGTGCCAATTGGCCATCTGCTTGTACTGAGCCCCATTTTTTTATTGTTGATTGCGAAGCGATAAATGTAATAATCCTTGACCATATCAGATAAAAAGACCAAAACACAGGGCTCAGATATCGCGTATGTCATCATTGCCAAAGGCAATTATCAGCAGCAATCGTGATTTTTGGATTCCCTCAATTTCCTGTATTGCAAATTGCCAGTTTTTGGGATCATAAACGATATTGGCAGAATCGCTAAACCCTGATCATCCCAACCATACCCGGATTACCATTGTTGCAAAAACATGAAGTGGCTCAAACGATTTATATATCTGATATTATTCCTCTACGCCCTTGGTTGCGGAGCAGTATACCTGGAACAGGAAAGAATGATCTTCCAACCCAGTCAACTGCCCAAGAATTTCCAGTTTTGGGCCGGAGATGAAGTATACATCCCTGTAGAGAAGGGCATACGCTTGCATGCGATGTGGCTCCGGGCGCCAAGAGCCCGCGGAGTGGTATTATACTGGCATGGCAATCGGGGCTCAAACCGCCGATGTCTCCGACAGGCGGAGAATCTGGCCGGCCTGGGCTATGACGTCCTGATGCCCGACTACAGGGGATTCGGAAAAAGTGATGGTGAGATTGAGTCAGAAGGTCAATTATTTACAGATGCGCAAGTAGTTTATGACTGGCTCCGGCAAAATTACCGGGAAGATCAGATTGTCTTGGTTGGTTATTCTCTGGGTAGCGGTATCGCCACTTATCTGGCCAGCGAGAATCAACCCCGGCACCTGTGCTTAGTTGCTCCTTACCAATCTATGCTGGCCATGAGGGAAATGTTTGCACCATTTATACCTTCATTTTTGCTAAAGTATCCTTTGCGAAATGATCTCCGCTTACCGGAAGTTGATGCTCCGGTAACATTTTTCCACGGCTCTCGTGATGAGCTTATTCCATATCAACACTCCGTCAATCTCCAGAGTATGATACCAGACCGTAGTGAATTGATCCGCTTAAATGGTTCCGGGCACAGAGGAGCCATCTTTAGTTCACTGTTAAGGCGCGAATTGGAATCTATATTACAATAAGAGTCTGCCTTTTCCGTATTTTTGGTCGTTTTTAGTAAGCAGCGAGTAAAGAGTGCTAAAAGCCGCAGCAAAATCAGTTGCCCCAGGCGTAAAATCTTTGAGACAACTGATTTCAAGGATGCAATTGCATCTGCATCAACGGCTACAGGCTCATTTTGCAATTTTGCCTTAAACAGAGGTGTCTACCTCCGCTTACCGGCTTCTCCGAACTCGCATAAAAGTGAAATTCATGAGTAAGAGCGGTTTTCTATTAATAGCGTTATGCGGAATGCTAAGTATCGGCCAGGCACAGGAAAGTATTTCACTGGAAGATA
>CAZHOC010001357.1:0-2140 GCA_964534295.1 uncultured Bacteroidia bacterium
AATCACAAAATCTTCTGAATCAGCTTCTTGATGGGCTTCGACCATAAAGCGACGCAAATTGCTGTCTTTACCAATGTGCATTTCCAATAGACCATCAACAGCACCGTCGCCATCCGTGTCTACCTGACCTTCTATCTTGATAAACTGATAGCCGGCATCCCAATTCCAGTGCATGCTGGGATTTTGGGGAGCAAGTACATTGCTGGCATCGTAAAGCGTTGGGTCAGCATGATTAGTTACTGAGTCAACCCCTACATTGAAGGCTAACATATGCTTATGTCCGACGGTTACTTGGCCTAGTTCATAATCCGTTTGATCTGCTTTGACAAGAAGATAAGTATCAGGCATTTCCATGTCCATCATATCTCCTATGCCTACTTGAGAAACATAAAATTGGAAGATATCAAAGCGGACGGCGGTACCATTGATGGTGTAAGTCTCTCCTAGCGTGAAGTTTTGCCCATCAACATTGGGCATCAACTTGAGGGATAGGAAAGGATAGCTACAATCATCACTCGCTTCGGTGGCTTCAGGATCATAGTTTAAGGCTGTGGGGTCAATGCAGCCAACATCTTTACAGCTTGGCAAAACGGCACTAAAGAGGATTGCCAATGCGATTAGTTTAAAAATCGGAAATCGTTTCATTGAGGAAAAAGGTATTATTCTGATTGTTCTGTTTGCTAAAGAAATAAAGTAATACTGCCCATAAAACGGGCATTGGCGCTTAATTCGCCTTGCGCATAATCGGAGACTAGTGGTATTTGCGCACTGAGTCCTAGCGAAAATCGTTTTACGAAGGCCTCTATACCTGTGACAGCATAAAGACCATTTCCCCCCGTGCGAGGCTGCCGATACAGATTAAAAATGTCTAATGCCAAATATTCGTAGCTCAGGCCACCGTAGGGCACAAAATTGATGCGGGGGGTCGCATAATTATAAGCTACTGAAGTAGTCAGGCTTAGTTGGTCGCCAAAGCGATAATCATCGGCATTTTCAAAGTTGTAACGATAGTTGGCTTCTGCTAGTACGGTCAGCGCCCTTACTTGCAATTGATAGCGCAGCTGAAACCAAGTATCCCAGCTGCCAGTCCCCAATTGAAAGTTGCCTGGCGTCAAGCTTTGGTCCGTTTGGGCTTCGTAAGCTCCTGTCGGCATTTTCATACCGATGCCTACCTGCAACTGCTGATTAACCACTGAACGAAGGGTGTCTGAGCGTTCCAACAAGCGATAGGAAAGGATCGCCGAAGCATCTCCCCAGCCCATACGACTATTGATTTCGCCATAACTATCGTGTGTCATCTGCTGATAAGGCAAAATGCCCAACACACTCCAACGCGGGGCAAAGCTCGGTCGATAGCCTATCTGTAAAACAGCTTGATAGATTTCATTGGAGCCACTGCCATCATTTGCACTAAATGATGCGTAACGTCCTCTGAAACTCACAAAATGTCCCATATAGTTAGGCACTAGTCCCAGCATGCTACCGGCCGAAGCACAGCCACAGGCATCACAAGCCTGTATATTTTGGTAGGAAAGCATACAAAGCAGCAATCCTATCAGATATTTCATGATAAGTTTGAGTAAAAATGGATCGAATGTTTGTTCCGCGTGCTAGCGTCGCGACATTTTGCGACGCCGATAATAACCCATAGAGGGGTATCAATGCTCAAAGCATACTCGAATAAGCGTTCCGCGAAGCGGTAGCCAATATCAAAGGACTCAAAAAGTTTCCCTTCGACATTCGACATTCCTTATTCATCATTCAAAATTCCCTAGGCTTGGGGAGGGGGGAGTAGGATATCCAAAGAGGGGCTGTTATATCCCGCTTCGCGGAACGCCCAGCCTTGGCGCTTGGCCATTTGCAGTGAGGAAAAGGACTGAGCTTGCGGCTTTACTAGGGGTAAAATTTCTACCTCATCAGGCGAAACTGGGGCCGGAGGGAGCTCAGCGGCTTTTTGGGCAAAATCCTCTTCAAATTGTGCTTTTATTTGCTTACCCAGAAAACATTGTCCGTTACAATTGAGTTCTGGACGAGACTGGTTTTCGCAAAGGAAAGTCGCGATGCGTTCTTGGAACAATGCATATTGCACATAGGCCAGAATAGGCGCCAATAGCACCATACTCATTCCAGCTAGCAATAT
>CAZHOC010001358.1:0-2138 GCA_964534295.1 uncultured Bacteroidia bacterium
CACACCCCATATGTCCAGAGATGTGGGTGAGATTTTTAATCTTTTTCTTGGCCATCTCAATCTGGGCCCGCATTTCAGCTTCAATTTCTGCCAGCGCCCACTCATTTTCCTTGATGGAACGCTTTGGGTAGTTAGAGTTTGGATAGATCATCGGATAGAAGTAGCCATCCTCATCCGTTATGCTGGGGCAAGTCGTCAAAGGCCGCCATTTGATATTGTCCCACTCACTCGTCAAGGCGATATGCACCCCAACGTCTATGTCTGGATGCTCAGCCAGCATTTGCACTGCTTCAGGAAACCAAGGGGAAGGCACGATCACTTCAATCGAAGTCTGGATACCATTGAGCGAGCAATGCAACAATGCTTCGTTCCCAGAATGAGCATAACCCATATCATCCCCTCTCACTATCAAGCGCGGGGGATCGGTATCAATCGTCTTTGCTCCCAAGGCAAAGAAAAGCAGGGAAATGGCGAGTAGTTTTTTCATAAACTAATGCTAGGAGGATTGGGGGAATTTTCCAAATGGAGGAGAGTTTGTTTTTTGCTGCTGCGCAGAACGCTTAGCTAATTGTTGAAGAATTGATTGGATGAAGTTTTGAAGGAAAAGGACGCAATTGTCTATTCAAACATTCAACAATTCAATAAGTCAACACTTTGACTACTGCTGCGCAGAACGCTTATTATAAAAAAAGTGAAGGTTAAAGCATTATGCAGTAACCTTCAACTTATTCTTTTATCAATGATTAGACCTAATTCCCTGCCTCAATTGCCTCTGCCTCTTTTTTCAAATCCGCCGCAAACTGCGTAAAGGACTCATCAAAAGACGGAATCGATCCTGCTGCCATCGGAAACATCAAACCGCCGATCTTTTCTGACATATAAAAGGTGTAGACTCCTTCTGAAACTTGGGTCAGGCGATAGACACGCGTTCCTTTGAAAAAGGGAGCTGCTCCACTACCCCAAACCATTTCTTGTTCAGGTGTGAGGCTTTTCACCTTGAGTTTGAAGGTACGCTTAGGATCTACCGTCGAGACGAGGGCGATCTTGCCGCCTTCGACTATTTCTCCCTCCATTGAAACAATGGTAGAATTCCAACGAGGAAAATCACTCGCCTGCGTCATCAGATTCCAGATGATGGCTGGAGAGGCTTCGATGCGAATACTAACGCTAGTTTCGCGGCTAAAAGTCTTACGTTCGGTACTTGCTTTTCCGTCTTGGGCCATAATGTTAAGGGTACTAAATAGGGTGAGAAAAAAGATTAAAGTTTTCATTCGTTTGATCATTTTGCCTCTTTGACGAATGAGGCCCAGTCAAACGATAGGATTTACTCAATCTTTTTCTAAATATTTTTCCATTACCTTCCTATTGTGCTGTAAATGATGCAGTTGCAGCTCCGAAGCATCGGACTCATATGGGTCAATTGATTTAACCAATTGCAATCTGAGGTCGAATAACTCTTCTTTATTTCCCTTTTCAGCTGCCTTGGCCATTGCCAATTTGGCTACCTCCTCAGCTGCCTTCTGATGCGGATTAAAAATACCATTGAGCTCAGTGCATTGATGGCAAACTCCTTCTTTGTTGATGAGAGAACAGCGATGATCAAATATCTCGATCATCTTGGCTCGGCCTACTCGTAGATAGTATTTCACCATCGCTTCATTGTTGTCAATGATGATTGCAATTTCTTTGGTGGTGAAACCATAGACCTCTTTGAGCAGGATGACAATTTGTTGCTCAAGCGGCAAAGATTTACCGATGCAGGTGAAACAAAAAACAATGTGCTCCTTGATCTCAAACTGGCCCTGGGGAGAAGTTTGGCGGATACGCATTTGCTCTCCAAAGAAGGCTTGGTTTTGGAGAGCTGCAGTTTTGCAGATGTCTGTTACATTTTCCGGCCAACGCTTGCGTGCCCGCAGATAATCGCGAGCTAAATTGGAGCCGATGGCAAAGAGCCAAGTTTTTAAGCTTGAATCCCCAGCAAAAGAGGCCAATCCTCGGTGCGCCTTGAGATAAGTTTCTTGTACCAAGTCCTCCGTATCTTCTTGATGGGCGGTCATGCGGAGCAGGTAAGCTCTCAGCTGAGGACGGCAAGCTTCAAATTCTTGATTAAGTTCTTCTAGGGTCATACTAGTCTTAGG
>CAZHOC010001359.1:0-2138 GCA_964534295.1 uncultured Bacteroidia bacterium
CTGATAATCAAGTTATTTGCGATTCTGGGGCTAAATGATGATTTTTAGGCTCAATACGTTCTCTTTTCTCAATGGACCAAAATAGCTTCTATCAATTACAAGCTTTGCTCATACGTACTGGTTCTATTTCCATTCCAGGCATTGGAACCTTTTATCGTACCCATAAACCGGCATTGGTTCAAGAAGAAAAGGGCCTAATTTCCCCTCCTAGTGAAGCAGTTAGTTTTAAAAAAGAAGTAGATTCTGCTGTTCTTTTTAGTAAACACTTAACTGAGGCACAATTTTTGCACCCAGAAATAGCAGAGCAGATAGAGGCTGAACTCAGTAATTATCTGCGAAAGCAAATTAAGTTGGATGGATCAGTCAGCCTGCCTAATTTAGGATTACTCCATATGGAGAGTGACGGTAAGCTTTCTTTTACGTCCTTTAAAGTAGATGCGATACGCTCAAACGACCAAAATTATGGTCTTAGGCCTATCAAACTACCTCAAAACCCTAAACGCTCAGGAATTCCTGAAATTACCATGTCTCCGATGAACAACGGGACCACAACATACAAATCAGCTCGGAAACCCTCTCCGATCAATTGGCAGCCCTACCTGTTGGTAGGGGTACTGGTATTGATTGGAGTATTGGTTATCTACAATGGGCCCTTCCTCAAATCGACTGTATCTGATGACAATGTCGTGATCAGTGAAGAGCGAACTACGCCTTTTCAAGAGTCTTATCCAGATGCTAATAATTTGGACAATCAACCGATTGCCTCTGCCGAAAAAAGCGCCGCTAAACCACAGACAACTCCTGTTAAAACAAATTCAACTGCTGCGAAAGAAAATACTTCCGCAAATCAAATGGTTGAGTCAGTTCCTACTAGCCCCCCCAATCAAGTGGCACGAGGAGCTAAGGAGATTAGCGAGGAAGTAGTCATCGAAGATATGGCCAGTGAAGATGGCAACTTGTCTTCCTTAAAAACCAGCCCGGAAATTCCGACTACCACAGTGGACCCCAACTCCACCATTTACCATCTCATCTCCGCTAGTTTTACTCAATTGAGCAAAGCTGAAGAGTTTGCAGCCTCTATGAAAGAGGAAGGCTTCAAAACTCAGATTATTCTTCCTGGAGATGGTCCCTCGCAAATCCACCGCGTTTCTATATTTCAGAGCAATGAATTGCCGCAAGTCAAAGACGTACAGCGTCTGGCTAAGGTATGGATTAATGGCAAGGAACACAAAAGGCCGGCAAGAAGCTACTTTGGATCTACAACGCAGGACCAGTACGATAATCGACAACACCTAAACCACAAATTAAATGCAGTTTCCATCCTTTGCCACTCGTATGAGAGGCTTTCTGGTCTTAGCTTTTTCGGCTTTATATCTAGGCCTTTTTGCTCAGACTTCTAATTACTACCACCTAATCAACGGTAGCTTTACCAAATTAGAGGATGCTAAGACACTGGTATCTGAGCTTAAAGCGAAAGGCTACAGCCCAGTTCTACTTTTCCCAAATGATGATAGCAAATACTATCGTGTTTCTATCTATCAATCATTTGACCGTTCTGAGGTATCAAGCTTCGCAGCTTCTCAAAAAGCCCGTAAAAAGCCTGCTGGTTGGATATTAACTATGGGTGAAGAAACTACGGCACCCGCTAGCTCAACCGCAAACGCTCGTATGGCTGGTCCTAGCAAAGGAACGGAAAGTAGTAGCGATATCAGCGCCTTCCACTTAGTAGTAGGCAGTTTTGATGACTATGCCCAAGCAGATGCCTTAGTTATGGCTTTGGCCCAAGAACGCTACGAACCTTATGTGATCTTCCCAACCAAAGAAGGCGAAAAGTTTCGCGTTTCTGTATACTCTTCTGATAGCCGACGTGAAATCGAAGGCTATGCCAGTATGATGAAGAAAAGAGGTAAGGAAAAAGGTTGGATCTACGAAGAAAGAGACCCTGCCCCCAACACTTTGGCTTCAGCTAGAGTGGCTACGCGCGGAGGAGACGACTTAGCAGACTACCACCTCATTGGAGGTAGCTTTAAAAGCTATGAGCAAGCATTGGTTTTTGCGGACGAAATGAAAGCGGATGGACATACTGCTGTGGTTCTTTTCCCACAGGTAACTAAGTCTGATCGTTTCCGTGTATCGAT
>CAZHOC010001360.1:0-2135 GCA_964534295.1 uncultured Bacteroidia bacterium
ATCAGCATAGTCCTTGTAAAAAAGAGGCTCCATAGTCTGACCTTGAGGGAACAACTCTTTGACCTCCGAAAAGTCGTTGAGCGGCTCTAGATTCCCCCGTAGTGGTCCGTCCGGCACCACGATAACCGTATCATTCGGATTGGGGATATAAGGTCCTGGGAGCACCGGTTGATAGGGCATCCCAATGGTAGTTTGAGGATTTATGGTGTCGGTGATCAATTCGGCGCGATTATCATTCTCATTAGGATTATCAGGATCAATCAATTCACATGAGGCAAGAACCATAAGCAATAAAGTCCCTAAAAGGACCAAGCGAGGGTAGACAGAAAGCTTCTTCATGGGAGGAAATTTGAATAGGATAATAGATTATGTAGTATTGTTTTGACGGTCGAGGAAGACCCATTACATCCAAGCACTTATGATAGAGGTTAAAAACCTGACAAAAATCTATGGTGAGATTAGAGCAGTAGATGATGTATCCTTTGCATTGTTGGAGGGGCAGACGCTGGCCTTGGTAGGCACCAGTGGGAGTGGCAAAACCACTACCTTGAAGATGCTCAATCGCTTAATTGAGCCTAGTTCCGGTAGTATAAAGGTCAAAGGTAAAGAGGTAATGGAGATGTCTCCTGTTGATCTCAGGAGGCAGATGGGCTATGTGATTCAACAGAGTGGTTTATTTCCGCACTATACTGTTGCACAGAACGTTGGGATCGTACCTAAGCTGCTGGGTTGGGATGAGAAGCGGATACAAGAAAGGGCTTTTTCCCTGCTGGAACGCCTAGCCCTAGAACCCAAGCTCTATGCAGACAAATACCCGGATCAACTCAGCGGAGGCCAGCAGCAGCGAGTAGGCTTGGCGAGAGCTTTGGCAGCAGATCCTCCTATCATTTTGATGGACGAGCCTTTTGGGGCCTTGGACCCATTGACCCGTCATAGTATCCGCAAAGAATTTAAAGAATTAGAAGAGCTTTCGAGCAAGACTACCCTGATCGTCACCCATGATATCGAGGAAGCTTTTTATCTGGGGGATTTGATCTGTGTGCTCGATGGTGGGAAGATTCAGCAAATAGGTACTCCCCAAGAACTTCTTTGGTCGCCTAGCAATGATTTTGTACGCGATTTTGTGGCAGGGGAGCGGATCAATCTACAATGGCAGATTTTTAGACTAAGTGATCTCTTCTCTCTCCTACCGCCTCTCTTTGCGGATCGGAAGTATCAAGGCGAATTAGACGCTGACCTAAACGTGCGCCAGGCGCTGGATCAAATGTTACAAACTGAGACCGTAGATGCCCAATATATGGTCAAACATCAAGGTGAAAGTCGCTCCTTAGATATGCCAGCCCTCGTCAATGCCTTCCACCAAATAAGCCAAGATCGCCATGATTGAGTTTTTTGAATTTCTCAGCCTGAATCAGGCAAAGCTTTGGGAGCAAGTGTTGGAGCATATTGGTTTGACCTTCGCTTCTTTGCTCTTGGCAGTTTTGCTGGCCGTCCCCTTGGGGATTTGGATCGAGGGCAAAAGCAAAGTCGCTGGCGGAGTACTTGGCTTTACCGGTATCCTTCAAACTATCCCTAGTATTGCCTTGCTGGGCTTTTTGATCCCAGTAATGGGCATAGGGGTCAAGCCAGCCATCTTTGCCTTATTTCTCTATGCGCTACTACCGATCCTTCGCAATACCTATACGGGTCTCAAAGGAGTAGATCCCAATGTCATCGAAGCCGCCATAGGCATGGGGATGACGCCCAGACAGGTTTTGTTTAAAGTGAAACTACCGTTGGCAATGCCAGTACTTTTTGCGGGCATACGCACCGCAACGGTGATCAATGTAGGGGTCGCGACCCTGGCCGCTTATATCGGAGCCGGAGGCTTGGGGGAGTTTATATTTGGAGGAATTTCGCTCAATAATTCCTTGATGATTTTAGCCGGGGCCATCCCGGCAGCTTTGCTCGCGGTGATCTTTGATCAGCTCTTAGCCCGTGTTCAAAAAGGCCGCAAGCGCAACGCAAGTCCAAAATTTGCGCTGTGGTTATTGATGGTACCCTTATTGACGGCATTCTCGCTTCTTCCCAAATTGGAAGGGCTTACCAGCGCAGGCTTTGACCCGGAATTTATCGGTCGAGCCGATGGATACGCT
>CAZHOC010001361.1:0-2133 GCA_964534295.1 uncultured Bacteroidia bacterium
ATAAGGGTCGTATTGCCTAAGGCAGAGAGGTTTTCGGTAACCGAATCCTGCATGGAGTTGACCAGGGTCAAAATCCCAGAAATTGTAAAGATACCAGTGGCGACTCCTAGGGTAGTCAGGAAAGTACGAGTACGTTTTCCGTTGACAGCCTGCCAGGCCAGCTTAAAGCCTTCCCATATGAATGTTAAAATATTCATAGTGTAAAAATATAAAATCCTTAACAAAGGAATAGACTTATCGTTCAATTCTAATATGGATTACTGCCCTTTTTTGTATCTTGATAATTGCTTAGAACCCTCATTGCTTTCCCAAAGCTTATTTTACAACACTTAGGTATGCGAAAATTTTGGTTGCTTTTATGCATCAGTTTTAGTCTTTCTACAGCGCGTGCAGATTATCTATTAGTTCCGATGGATTATGCACAATCCGATCATCTAAAGGCCTATGGCATGGCATATTGGGTGCTAACCTACCAAGTAGAAGTAGATTGGTTACTCAATTACAGAGGCGGGAGTTTCATGTTTAGGCATGCTAGTACCTTTGAGCAGGAGCTACAGGTGAGAGGCATCAAATATGAGAAGATCTCAGACGGGAGGTCTAGCGAAATTTTAGCAATGATCACCGCTGAGGATGTCAATATGGACGCCGTCAAGTTGGAAAAATCGCCCAAAATCGCGGTCTATTCACCCAAAAACAAACAACCTTGGGATGATGCGGTAACCCTAGCTTTGACCTATGCAGAGATCCCATATGATGTAGTTTATGATGAGGAAGTCTTGCAAGGTGAACTCTCCGAATACGACTGGCTACACCTTCATCATGAGGACTTCACGGGTCAGTTTGGGAAGTTCTACGCTTCTTACCGAAACCAAGCATGGTATCAGGAGGAGGTGAAATCCCAACAATCTACCGCTAGGATGTTTGGTTTTAGCAAAGTAAGCGATATGAAGCTTGCCGTATCTAAAGAGATTCGATCCTATTTAGAGGAAGGTGGCTTCTTGTTTGCCATGTGCTCCGCCACTGACACTTACGACATTGCGCTTTCAGCTGAGGGCGTAGATATCTGTGAGCATATGTTTGATGGCGATCCTGCCGATCCCAATGCTCAAGCAAAGCTAGATTACACCAAAGCCTTGGCTTTTGAGAAGTATCAATTGGTGCGCAGTCCCTTCCAATATGAATTTTCTGACATTGATTCTAACCTAGGTCGTCGGGTACCAGAACATATGGATTACTTTACCCTTTTTGAGTTTTCAGCAAAATGGGATCCAGTGCCGACGATGTTGACCCAAAGTCATACACGCACGGTGAAGGGTTTCATGGGCCAAACGACCGCTTTTCGCAACTCAGTACTCAAACCTGACGTTCTTGTAATGGGAGCTCTCAAAGCATATGATGAAGCTCGTTATATCCACGGCAATGCCGGCAAAGGCATGTGGACCTATTATGGAGGACATGATCCAGAAGACTACCGTCATTATGTAGGTGAAGATCCAACTGATTTGGCGCTGCATCCAAATTCACCTGGATATCGCCTGATCTTAAATAATATTTTGTTTCCTGCGGCTCGCAAGAAGAAGCAGAAAACCTGATCAGCGACTAGCAGCACCGATGGAAACCTAAGCTACGCTCTCGCTACTAATCGTTCCACGAAGGGGAAACGCCCAAAAAGCGTAATAGAGAACAGAAAGCATGAAAAAATTAGTTATCTATCTGCTATTGATTTGCACGAGTTTTTCGGCAAGAGCAGATTACATATTGGTACCCATGGACTACGCTCAATCTGAGCACCTAAAAGCCTATGGCATTGCCTTTTGGGTATTGACGGCCCAGGTAGAAGTAGATTGGCTCCTCAATTATCGAGGAGGCAGCTTCATGTTTCGCTATACTGATCCTTTTGCAGCAGAACTGAGAGTCCGTAACGTAAAATTTGAACGAATCTCCGATGCTCGCTCCACAGAAATCATTGCTCACGTTACCTCCGAGAGTGTGAATATGGATGCGGTGAAACTAGAAAAAGCACCTAGCATCGCCGTCTATACTCCAAGTGCCACCCAACCCTGGGATGATGCGGTTACATTGGCTTTGACCTATGCTGAGATACCTTATGAAAAGGTTTATGATACAGAAGTA
>CAZHOC010001362.1:0-2130 GCA_964534295.1 uncultured Bacteroidia bacterium
CATGCAGGTCTTGTAGGTGAGTACCTCTTCGAGGAATACGCTCGCGTACCTGTCGAAGTCGAATATGCTTCTGAGTTCCGCTACCGCGA
Source organism: uncultured Bacteroidia bacterium (assembly GCA_964534295.1). Classification (GTDB taxonomy): domain Bacteria; phylum Bacteroidota; class Bacteroidia; order J057; family J057; genus JBCAWW01. The sequence goes on from CAZHOC010001362.1 coordinate 90, forward strand.
TCCTATTATCAATGAAGACGATGTAGTAATCGCTATCAGCCAAAGTGGGGAAACGGCGGATACTTTAGCCGCGATTCGCATCTCGAAAGAAAAAGGAGCCACTGTCTTAGGAGTAGTAAATGGAGTGGGTTCTACCATCTCTCGTGAAACCCATGCTGGGGTTTATATCCACGCGGGTCCAGAGATCGGGGTTGCCTCAACCAAAGCCTTTACTTCTCAAGTAACCGTGCTAACCTTGATGGCGAGCTATATCGCAGATCTCAAAGGTACCGCTACGATCAAAGGCCAAGACGCTATTCAAGAGTTGCTGCAGATTCCTTCTAAGGTGCAGCTGATTCTAGAATCTAATGAAGAGATCATTCGTATCTCGGAGATTTTCAAGGACGCTTCCAACTTCCTTTACCTCGGACGTGGCTACAACTTCCCTGTAGCCCTGGAAGGAGCGCTTAAACTAAAAGAAATCTCCTACATCCATGCCGAAGGATATCCAGCGGCAGAAATGAAACACGGTCCCATTGCCTTGATCGATGAAAATATGCCCGTAGTATTCATCGCCACACAAGATGAGTCCTATGAAAAGATCGTATCTAATGTCGATCAGGTAGTATCAAGGAAAGGTCGCGTAATCGCTGTGGTTACCGAAGGTGATGAACATGTCCGTCAGTTGGCGGAATTTGTCATCGAGATTCCAAAATCTCATCCTTCAGTCATGCCATTACTGTCTGTAATACCGCTACAATTGCTAAGTTATCATATTGCGGTGATGAGAGGCTGTAATGTTGACCAACCACGTAACCTTGCGAAGTCAGTTACAGTAGAATAGAGAGTACCTCAACTTTCCTCATAATAATACACAAACCGGTTCTAAACTTTAGGACCGGTTTTTTTGTATATTGAAAGACTACGCTACTTTTTTTTGCAGCCTGCTAAGCTGCAAAACGACTGACACTACTCGCAAATCATTCGCTTATGGGCGAAATAAAATTGAAGTACACGAACCAGCATTCGCGTTTTTTAGATATTGATCATGCGCTGGTTCATTATCGTGATGAAGGCCAAGGACCGCCCATTTTACTGCTGCATGGCACCTTTGCATCCCTTCACACCTTTGATGGCTGGGTCGATGAACTCAAGTCGTCCTACCGCCTCATTCGCTTAGATTTACCCGGTTTTGGCCTTTCTGAAGTTACCGAAGACCATGTTTATAGCATGGAGCGCTATCTCGAAGTCATCAAAACATTACTAGATGAACTAGGGATTGATCGCGTTACCATAGCTGGTAGCTCATTGGGTGGCTGGTTGGCTTGGGAGTTTGCCTTGGATTTTCCCGAGCTAGTCGAACGCTTAATTCTCATAGACGCAGCTGGAGTAGAGATTCATAGACATATCCCTCTACCGGTAAGGTTGGCGCGCCTGCCTTTTGCCAAAAAGTTTGCCCCGCTCTTTATCAATCGAGCAACGATAAAGCACTTCATTCAGGAGGTTTATGCTGACGCCAGCAAGATTAGCTCCGAGCTAATTGATCGCTATTACGAGCTTTTTGCCCGTGAGGGCAATCCAGAAGCCTTCCTATCAATTGTCAACACAAAATTTGTAGACCGGGCCCATGAGCTCCCTAAGATTCAAGTGCCTACCATGATTATTTGGGGAGAAAAGGATAGTTGGCTGCCTATCAGCAATGCCTATCATTTTCTCAATGTACTGCCGCAGGCCAAATTGATCATCTATGAAGATTTAGGGCATATTCCTATGGAAGAAGCCCCTCAGGAGACGGCAGAAGATGTGAGAGAATTTATGCAGGAGTTTCAATATCCAATAAACTCCCAACGATATGCGTCATAGCTGACGAGATCAGCATACTCTGTTACGATTTTCTTGATAAAGCGCTCGCCATCGAAAATGAGTTTGGCGAGATAGGTATTCGCCCCCTCTCCGCCATACAAATAGATATAAAGGTATTCCCCCTGCGGAGAGAGATACATCATCATGGCGCGATGAAACATCTCATTATAGCAAAGATTAGGATCATAGAGGTTTTGAT
>CAZHOC010001363.1:0-2129 GCA_964534295.1 uncultured Bacteroidia bacterium
CTCTAATTGTTAAGAAATACAGGGCTTCGCACCGTTTTGGCCGAATCCTTTATGATTTTGTTAACATTTAGGTCTTTTTTGCGACTCATATAGCAAACCCTTTCCTTCTTCTATGCATACTGGTGGCGCAAATACCGTCTTAAAAAACAATCGAAAACTTCTCAAAAAACGAACCGACAGGTATCGTAGCAAAAGAACTGTAATGGGACTGAGAGACAGCGATATAAAGCGCAAAGACGACAAGAATCGTCGCCTGACCACCATGAGTGCTTCAGAGATTCGTAAGATCGGTCGTAAATACCGTATTAGAAATCGCGTTGAGATGATCATTGTATTATCACTCATTCTGGGGGTTCTTATTTGGATGCTCTTCAGTTTATCGGGGTCGAATCCAATAATACTCACTAAATCAGATCCTGAAACCATCACCTCGCTTAAAATGAAATTGATCAATAAGGCCGATTATATTGGTGATAACGGGAAGGTTTATATTGCCGACCCAGTTGCTGAAGATTATATAGATTTTGGCAGATATCTCTATATGGGTGGCGAGTACAAGCGGGCCGAAAAGATGTTCGTGAAGGCGCTTACTTTAGATCAGGACAACTGTCAGGCCGAAACCTGGCTAGGTGAAACGCATGAGGCCTTGAAACAAAAGCAAGGGCTTAAGTCTGAATGGACCATGAAAAAGCAGGGCAATAGGTACCTCTATCTGGTGGAATAAGTTTCAATCTTTAAAATTGGGGTTCTGATATAAATTTAGGAACACGCCGCGTTTATTGAGCTTTTTAACAGGAATCCATTGCTTGTATAGTTCAATTTGGGCATCGCTGGATTTATTCTCCAGGTTAGAATACAACACGAATTTGCGCTCTTTCAGCTTTGTAAGTGGGTAGCTTTTGGACTTATCCCGCGATGAAAAATCCAGATAAGACATATTCCGCGAATTCATAGGCAAATAGGTAAAGATCTGGTTGGTCTGTAGCTCTTCTTCATTAATAAATTCAAGCATCTCCTGCTCCAACTCATAGTAATTTAAATAGGCCAAGCTACTGTCCCAGCCCTGTGCGATCTGTTCCGGGTATATCCAAAAATGACCACTTAGAAAAAACACCAATACAGAACCAAAGATCAATTTCTGATGTCCTCTATTCTTAACCGAAAGGGCAACAGTATGTATGAGCAAGAGTGCGATCAAAATATAAAGCAGCAGCAAATACCTTGGGCCTAAAGGGTTGTTAGAAAAGGCTATTCCAAAAAAGAAAATACCTCCAAAGCTCACAATTAAAACTACAAGGGTGCCAACTGATTTCTCTGCCAGCCAGGATCTTATGTTCTTGATCTTGATCAGTAAAAGCACCAAAATTACCCAAAGTGCAATGCGACCAAAATCTGAGAGGGCTTTAAAATAGGCGGCTGAATTCTTGGCCATAGTAGAGAAATTGGCCATTTCTCTATGCTCGGCATATTTGGGATTTTCCGTAAACAGAATCCACCCTAATTCATTGTATTGATAGATTAAAAAGCCAGCAAGTACAATTGCCGCGGTCGAATAAGCATAAATCGCCTTTCTGTTGAATGATAGCTTCTTAAGCTTTATAAAGGCCAAATGAGACAGCAGTAGGGCTGCACAGCAATAAATTCCCCTAAGGTTGGTCAGCAATAAGCCACAAAGTGCTAATGTATATAAGGAAACTTTGTTAGCCAGTAGCGCATTAATACCCAACAAACAAAAGTACAGCAGCAGCATATCGTTGTTCAAACTCAGACTCTGAGCAGACAGGGTCGGGTCGGTAAATACAAGCAAGACCCAGTAAAATGAAATTTGGGTATTCCAAACCTTAGCAGCCAGCTTTATGAGCTGGTAGGATACAAGCAGTAGTCGGCTGGCCCAAAGGCTTTGACCTAATAGCTTCCACACCAAGGCAAGACTAGTGATCCATAAAGGAGGATGGCCAGAGTTAATATCCTCTGGAACAATAAGGGAACTAAAGTCATTTTGAAATATCCAATTGGCCCGACCGGCCTTGCTCACCGCATCCCAAAAGTAAGGGTGATCGTAAGAGAGAATGAAACTAAATACAACAGCTAAAAGAACAATAAAAAAAGTATTTAGCTGTCTGCGCCCC
>CAZHOC010001364.1:0-2127 GCA_964534295.1 uncultured Bacteroidia bacterium
CTGACTGAGGAAATGGAAGGTAAACAACTGGCTTTCAGTGGATAATAAATTTCCTGAAATGTAATTCCCATATACTGAAGGAGATGTGACAGAACCGTAGCCTTTGAAGGGGCTGAGTGAACGGAAGGGGATGTTGAAGGGACAAGCGTTCTGCGCAGCAGTAAAACCCCACAAATCATCACTCTACTTGGACTTTTTTGACGAAAATTTGGCCAGCACTTTCCACTCTAGCTAAGTAAATCCCTGCGGGAACGCTCAGTTGCTTATGCTCCCATCGTACTGCTTCCCCTCTAAATTCTTTTTGGTAGATCAATTGACCGCTAAGGCTAAATAGCTGTAATTTTTGTACTCCTTCTCCCCCACTTTCAATCTCAAACAACATACTTTGTCGGCTAGGATTTGGAGATACTTGCAATCCAGCGGCTAGTGGTTCAGGATCGACAGAGAGTGGAAAACTATTGACATCAATCGTATCTACATCAGGATTGGGATCAAAAGGATTGGACCAGCGTACATCTCGAATAAAACTCGAGTCAGTCAGAGTGTGCAGGAAGGCTACCAATGCTTGTTTTTCAGTATCGCTTAAATTTAGCTGAACAGGCTGCTGCGTTTGTTGCTCTTTGAGCAAAGGATGAAGATTTGCGTGTGGCTGAACCCCAGTAGAATAATGCTCAACTACCTCTTCCAAGGTCTCAAAGCGGCCATCATGCATATAGGGGGCAGTCAAACCGATATTCCGCAAGCTCGGAGCTCGGAATGTCCCATGGTCTTTAGCAAGATTACTAATCGCCCCAAAGCCTAAATCTGTGGGATTCGTATCTAAGCCATTGCTGGCCACCTCTCGCGAGCTAAACATCTCTCCAGAATGGCACTGGATACACTTTGCTTCGCCAATAAGGCCAAAAAAGAGATCTTTGCCTTGGTTTTCTAGCGAGCTAAAAGTGGCAAAATGATCAATGGGACTATCAACGCCAATGCGCCCAATATCATACTTTGACCGCATAGTAAACATCGATAGCACAAAGGATCGAATTGCCCCTACGGTGCGATCTATCGTAATACTAGGACTACCAAAGGCATCTGCATATAGCTGTGGATAAAAGCTGGTGCTTTGAATCCGAGCAATCAAAGAGTCTTCGTTCATGCCCATTTCCACTTCACTTTCCAAAGCTAGTTTGATCTGAGTAGACATGGTATCCGTACCCGCATCCCAGAAAAAATGTCGCATGGAAGGAGAAAATACATTGGATAGTCCGATAGAGTTTCGCTCTCCAAGCGAGCCATCAAAACCCATGGACAGGGCCAAGGTGTCCGCAAAGGCTACAGACTGTATGTGACAAGTAGCACAAGAAACGCTATTGTTGATCGAGAGTTGTTTGTCATAAAACAAAACCCTGCCCAAGGTTTCTACATGCCCAGGGACTGAAATCGGTAAAATCGTATCTCCATTGGGAAAATAGAAGTTGCCAAAAATGGAAGAATCCATAAAAAAATGAGGTGGCAATAGCTGGGCAAACACATCGTAAATAAATGGATTTGCTGGTAGTAGGGGGCTATCAAGCTCGGTAGTAAGGTCGCGCTTTAGGTGTTGGGAGCGGTAAGGAATGGCGGCAATCGCCAAAACACAAATTGCAAGGCAAAGGGAGAGTAAATACTTTTTCATGGTAGGTAGGATTGGGTGCTAATTGAATTCAACAAAAGATAACGTTTGTTGAAGAATAATAGCTGCACGGCAATTATTTTTACCCTCATCCAAGCTTTGCTTATAAGGGTATTATTTCTTTCAAAAAATGCGTACCTTTGCAGCCTGATAAATGGAGGTATGGTACAGCCTTTGTCTCTATCTAAAACAGCAAACATTCCAATCATATAATGCTCTCAGTATCTAATTTAGGTTTGCAATACGGCAAACGCGTTTTGTTTGATGAGGTCAACCTCAAGTTTACTCGTGGCAATTGCTACGGTGTCATAGGTGCCAACGGAGCGGGCAAGTCTACTTTCCTCAAAATCTTGTCAGGAGAAGTGGACCAAACTCGTGGGCACGTAAACTTGGAGACCGGTAATCGTATGGCCGTACTTAAACAGAATCACTTTGAGTACGAAGAACATCAGGTATTGGATACTGTC
>CAZHOC010001365.1:0-2111 GCA_964534295.1 uncultured Bacteroidia bacterium
GAGGACACCAATCTAGATGGCATCAGCAAGTATAGCGGTGCTGATCGCGATCCTCAAGTCATCCTCGAAAGCGTAGGGGGAGTAGATCCAACGGTGATCCGAGTTTCTACCCTGCCTAACTAATCGGCTTTATACTTTTCCATTTCCCTATTCCTCAAAAAACAATCCCATGCGAATCATATATATCTTTCTCATCAGTTTGCTCCCAGCTGTATTAGCTGCGCAACCCAATGTAAATCTTTGCATCGAAAACACGGGTTCTGCATTGGAACTCAAAATTCAGCCCGATGCCGCCTTTAGTGGCTTCGTGGCCAATGTACAGTTTACCATCCAGGCAGATGATCCTAGCGTTACCTTTGGTCTTCCCACGGGTATTCAGGCTTATATCCCTATGGCTAAAGCGGGCACGGAAACTGCTTTTGGTGGTAATACCTATCAGAAGTTTGCGGGCTTTGGGACGCTCGCTTTGAGTAGTTTGGGCAGTGCCTGGGCTTCTGGGGAAGTGATCACCCTCTTTAGTATCGTGCCCTCGGATTTGACCGCTAATTTTACGATCGCCATCGACACTTGGGCGACGGATAACAATGGCGAATACTATATCGAGCTAGACGCGGTGGACAAAACGGGTACGGTTTCCGTTTGCAGTAGCACCTTGCCAGTGGAGGGGCTTAGACTGGAGGCCGAAGCTATAGGACCTAATGTGGTGCAATTGGACTGGCAGACTTTGAGTGAGTCAGGGAGTGATTACTATCTGATCGAAAAAAGTCGTGATCACGGAGATTTTGCAGTCTTGGGTCGCGTGGAGGCCGCAGGTTACAGCCAGCAGCTGAGCTTGTATCAGTTCCAAGACGATAGTGAGATGGGACGCCATAATCAGTATCGCATCCGTCAAGTCGATAAAAATGGGGTTTTTGTCCACTCCAATATCCAGACGATAAGCTGGGACCAGCATTTGGTAGGTTCTTTGTTTCCTAACCCCTGCGGGGAACGCTTATATCTACCCTTACGACTGGCCGAATCTACCCAAGTTGAGCTACGCTTGTACAATTCGCTCGGGCAGATGGTGCATAGAGATGAGCGTTCGGCGCAGCCGGGAACCCAAAAACTCATGCTCGAAACCACAGGCTTAGGGAGCGGACTCTATACCCTAGATGTCCTATTCAATGGCAAAAAACAAGCGGTGCAAAAAGTCTGGCTTCGCTAATAGGACTCTTAGTTCAAATTGAAAGTATCTCGAATCTTATGGTTGTCAAATATGGTGGCCATAAGTTTTTTGGGGATGTTCATTTTCCTGAAAAAATGTGTCAGGAGGACAAATGGTATTGTTCTCGTTAGAGCATTTTATAATAGGCTAGCTTTTCATCCCAACGGTATTTGGGGCGGAAAGAACCAATCTTTTCTTTGATTAGCTCTACTTCATCAGGCTTAAGGTGCTTAATAGAGATGATCACTGCAGATTTGTTTTCCCAGTCTTTGATTGGAGGAGGAGCCTGTTCTCCCCACTCGAGGCGGAGGTAGGTGTCAAACTCTCTTACTTCTTTAAATTCCCCCCATTCATAAATGCCTTTTCGCTTGCCATCGCGGCGATATTCAAGCTGCTTTTTGTTGAGTTTGAGAAGGTGGCTCCCATGCCATTTTTTAAAGCGATAAGCTGACAGAAAACTGTTAAGGTTTTTCAGTCTTCCCAAAAATCCGGCCAGCCTTAAGATTCGACTTATCGCAAAAATTGACAAAAGCAAGAGAAATAGCATCCACCATCCCAGCAGATGGAGGGAATATTGGTCGTCTGCAATGAGCAAAACCCCAATAGAAGCAACTAGGACAAATACATACCCGAAAAAACGCAGCCGATAGCGTAATAAAGTCCGGGCATAGTCGACCATGTAAAGATCGTCTAATTCATCCTTTTTGATTTTGAACCGAATACTAATGTCTGACACAGTCGCAAGGGTATGCCGATTTAGCCCTGCCGGTCAATGTTATACTAGTGTATGATTTTTTACGTGCTTACTCTCAATAAGTTAAACCATACAATTCACACAGACAAATACACGGATTCCTAATATTTGAATATATTGACCTTTTGATAGCCAAAAATGCCATATGCCATT
>CAZHOC010001366.1:0-2107 GCA_964534295.1 uncultured Bacteroidia bacterium
CGGCAACTCTGGCAGTCAGATTTCCAATTTCTTCCGTACAGACAATCAAGGTACAAGAGACGATGATTTTAGTATCGTAGATTTTGTCCGTAAAAATCCAGATCCATACCTCGCTGACTTTGAAGCGAGTGGCACCTTCAACGATAATGCTGCCAATATTCCCTTAGGGGTTACTGTAACCCAAAATACCTACGCTTGGGACAATGCTGATTATCAAAGATTTGTGATCCTGCTATATGAAGTAGAGAATGAAAAGGTCTTCCCGATCAATAACGTAAGTGCTGGAATATTTGCTGATTTTGACATCGTAACCCAGCAGTTAAACCTCAACAGATGCGAGTACAACCCAAACGAGCGTATTATCTATACTTATGATGCGCAGGGAAATACTTCCGCACATTACGGGCTCAAACTGCTTAATGATGGCAATTTCTTTGCGCGGGCGCTCGGTAATCCCTCGCTTAGCAACTTTAATGATCAAGCAAAATACTTGTCGTTGACCAACTTCCCTTCTCCAGCTACGGCCTCTGCTGGCCTCAATGGACCTGGGCAAGATGTGATGCATTATATCGGAACAGGGCCTTTCAACTTACAGCCCGGGCAAAAAGATACCGTAGCCTTCGCCTTACTGGCAGGTAATGATCTCAATGATCTTTTGATTCAATCCAGCGCAGCGCAAAATGCTTACGATTGTATCCTGCTAGGCCAAGGACCAACTCAAGCTTTTAGCCTGAGCGATCCAAATGTAAGTGCTGGTGAAACCGTAAATTTTGTCGATAACAACCCCAATGCGACTTCTTGGCAATGGGATTTCGGAGATGGCAATACCTCCAACCTCGCCAATCCTCAGCATGTCTATGCGACCCATGGTCGTTATGAGGTCAAGCTTAGCGTCAGCGATGGGAGCTGTACCTTTAGCTCTGAACAGAGTATTTCAGTGGGTTTTGCCACGGATTTAGAAGTCGAAAATCAATTGGATTGGCAGATTTATCCAAATCCTACCAAAGGGCAGTTAGTCATTGAGGGCTCTGCTATGAAGAGCGGCTTCGCCGAACTCCACCTCTTCAACCTCATAGGTCAGGAAGTTTGGTCTTATCAATGGCAGCATATGCCTGGTAAACTCCGCCAGGAGCTGCAACTCCCCGAATTACCAGCAGGCTTTTATGCGCTAAAATTGCTCAATCAAGAAGGGCAAACTCAAACGACTTTACAGATCCAGAAATAGGGTTTAAAATATTCTTTTCAGAGGGCTAAGTTTCCACACTTAGCCCTCTTTTTTTTCTATCTTATGAGTCTAATTACACAAAAGGAAAAATAATAGACATCATGACTACTCGCATTCGCACCTACGAAGATTACGAAAAGGTGTATGCTGCTTCGGTCGAAGATCCCGAAGCCTTTTGGGCCGCTCAGGCCGAAACATTTCAATGGCACAAAAAATGGGACAAGACCCTCGAATGGAACTTTCGCGATCCCGACGTAAAATGGTTTCAAGGAGGCAAACTCAACATCACTGAAAACTGCCTAGATAGGCATCTCGAAACGCGTGGGGATAAACCAGCCATTATCTGGGAGCCTAATGATCCCAATGAGGAGCATGTTACCTACACTTATAAAGATTTACACCGTGAGGTCTGCCGCATGGCCAATGTGCTCAAACGCAATGGTATCGGCAAAGGAGATCGAGTTTGCTTTTATATGCCCATGGTCCCCGAACTTGCGATTGGGGTCCTCGCCTGCGCCCGTATTGGCGCGATTCACTCTGTCGTATTTGCGGGTTTCTCAGCCAACGCCTTGGCCGATCGGATCAATGATGCGGAGTGTAAAATGGTCATTTGTTCTGACGGTAACTTCCGAGGCAATAAGCAAATAGCAGTAAAAGCAGTCGTAGACGAGGCAATAGAGTTTGATCATGTCGAATCTGTTGAAACAGTACTCGTACTCAAGCGCACTGACCACACCATCGATTGGACCCCTTTCCGCGACAAGTGGATTCACGAAGAATTAAAGGAAGTCGATGACGATTGCCCCGCCGAATCTATGGATGCAGAGGATATGCTCTTTATCCTTTATACCTCTGGATCTACAGGAAAACCAAAAGGAGTCG
>CAZHOC010001367.1:0-2104 GCA_964534295.1 uncultured Bacteroidia bacterium
GGTCATCCAAGAAGCGATATTGTAGGGGCGCCTCTAGATTGTAGGCAGCGTAAGTAGACTTGATTTGTGCTACCGCAGCTTCGGTCTCACCGGATTTGTAGCGAATGGCAAACTCTTCTGCATTTTGAGGCTCGTTGAAGATCATCAAGGGTTTTATGTCTTCGTGGAAGGAGTTTGTATGGAAATCCTCCATTACTCCCACGATGACCATCGCCTGCTCATTCATACTCACTCGGGTACCTACCGGCTCCTTTAGCCCCATCACCTCTGCAGCTGCTTGGTTGATGACTAGTTCCTCAAAATCATGGGAGGCACTATCTTTTTGGTGAAATACTCCCGCTGCCATTCCGATTTTGAATACATCATCGAAGTCTTTATCTGCCGTCAAGAAGTGAATGCGGATATCTGACTCGGGATCTTTGCCAGGCCACTCAAGGTCGTCGGTAGCGCGCCCAACCCCAATGGGAGCCTGCAAAACCCCACTTACACTTTCGAGATAAGGGCTAGTTAGGAGTTGGGATTTAAACCGATCGCTATGCTGGCTGATTTCAGCGGGTAACTCTAGTTGTATCACTTGCTCACGGTCGAAACCAAGATCTTTATTCTTAATGTAGGAGATTTGCTGCTGCACGATAACAGCGGAGGTCATTAGTAAGCCAGAAAGCACAAATTGTACAACCACTAAGCCACGGCGAAGATTGGCACTGCTGAAACGATTGCTAAGGCGATTTTTGAGTACGTTGACAATGGAGAAGGAGGATAGCATCAAGGAAGGGTATACACCTGCCAAGAGTAGCACTATGAAGCTAATCCCCGCCAATAAGCTCCAGAAGGTCCCATCCATCAAATTTAGGCTCAGAGATTTACCCAGTAGATCATTGGCGTAGGGAAGTAATTGCTGGGTGAGCATTATCGCAAGGCTGATCGATAAGACACAAACTAAGCCGACCTCCAAAAGAAACTGCCCCAACAAAGAAGTACGATTCGCTCCAATCACCTTACGGATGCCTACTTCGGCTGCGCGGCGACTGGCATGGGCTGTAGTCAGATTGATAAAATTGATGCAGGCCATCAATATCAAAAAGAGCGCAGCGAAGAAAAATATGCGAACGTAGGTGATGCGTCCTCCAGCTACTTTACCTTCTTTAAAATTGCTGTAAAGATAGGTGTCTGAGAAGTCCTGCATGATCAGAGACAGGTTTTCGGAACCTCCATTTCGCGCCACCATATCTCTGATCTTAGGGGCTAATTGATTGGCGTCTGCCTCAGGGGAAAGCTTAATGTAAGTAGCAAAGGCACTTGAGCCCCAGCGGCTCCAGCGAGGGTTGCGTTCGGCGAAGTCGCGGATATTGGTCACAAAATCAAATGCCAAAGTCGAATTAGTAGGTAAGTCAGCGAATACCCCCAATACCTCTAGGTGCTGCTCTTCGGTGGTGATGCTTTCCCCTAAGACCTTGCCTTGCCAGTCAGCCCCAAAAAAGCGTTCAGCGAAGCTGGCCGAAATGTAAATCCCCTTAAGCTTTTTATCTGCCTTTAAGGTACTCCCCTCTAACAATTCGAAGCCAAAAACCTCAAAAAGAGAGAAGTGAGCCATGGTGCCTTGAAAGAGATAGGCTTGCTCGTCTTTGACGAAGGTTTGGTCCCCCACTTCACGATAAGCGCTTGCCGCAGTAATTTCGGGATATTCATCCACAAGGGCATCGCTGAGCGGAAAGGGACAAGCCCAGCGGGTCATGATCTCCCCTTTTTCATTAGGGAAGCTGCGAAAGACTTGCTGGATTTGTTCGTCTGACTGCGTAAAGCGGTTGATGCTATACTCATCTTGTACCCACATAAAAATCAGAAGGCTACAAGTGAGGCTCACCACTAAACCACTCACATTGAGGGCCGTATGGCTTTTGTACCGTAATAAATTACGGATTGCGATTTTGAAATAATGCTTGATCATGCTGCTAAGTTTACTCGTTCCGCAAAGCGTGAATAGGATTAGAAATCGCGGCCTTAACAGACTGCACACTGATAGTGAGGAAGGCAATCACCAAAGCAATGATACCCGCTAACAAAAACACCCACCACTGGATACCTACACTATATTCAAAATCCT
>CAZHOC010001368.1:0-2099 GCA_964534295.1 uncultured Bacteroidia bacterium
TCCTTCGCCTCCTCTACTTTCGCTCCCTGCTTTTGCAAATAGGCCAAGCAACGCTCTCTCTCCTGTCGGTAGAGGGCTTTTACCGCTCTTTCCGATCCTTGGGCGCCTGCCTGGATTCCCTGCAATATTTGAAGGTCCGAAAGCTTATCCATTTCTAGGTAAATCTAATAGGCCACAATGTAACCGCTTAGACCGAAAAAGACTAAGCAGAATCTGCGGTCTTTGTGCCTCATCTAAACATTTAAAAAAATCAATATATACGCTAAGCGTCTGATCCTCCGTTAATTAATAACACTACACTCTTTCGCGTATTTGTTCCACCACCTATCAATCGTGAAAGTTATGCAAACCTACCAATCAATTTCTTTTGGCCGCAAGGCTGCATTGTTTGCCTTTTGTTTAGCCCTTGGCGCCTATAGCCTAATGGCCCAACTACCAGAAGCAGATACCTATTATCTCATCTCTGCCAAGCATAGCGACAAGGTATTAGACGTTCGCGGCGGCACCGAGATGCAAGGCAATGGAGTCGCAGTACAACAGTGGGAAGTCAACCAACAAGAAAATCAGCAGTTCCGTTTTGAGGCTGTCGGTAATGGTTATTACCGCATCATCGCTCGCCACAGCGGCAAAGGTTTAGACGTTACCGGAGGCACCTGCGCCAAAGGCAATGGTACCGCCATCCAACAGTGGACCAATGGCAATCACTCCAACCAGCTATTTAAGCTAGTAGATCAAGGCAATGGCTACTACATGATAGTCGCTAAACACAGCGGCAAAGCCCTAGATGTCTATGGCTCAGAAAATAATAATGGTACTCGGATTGTTCAGTACGATCCCCACGGCGGCGAAAATCAACTCTTTCGGTTTATCCGCGCCGGAGAAGAAATTCCGGCTGGTATTGAGTATTAATTTTCGATAGCCTAGCCAAAAATCCAAACCATCACTCCGGAATGCGACTTTATGGAGCATATCCGGAGTCTTTTTAGCAGTAATCTTTAAAAGATCCCGTATAAATTCAGCTCTTTGCCATCGCCGAATTTTACGGGATGACAGCTAAGTTTTAGATAAAGAATTTAGCCTACTGATGCAGATTGGGCTGGAAGTAATCCTCCCAACTAATATGTGGTCTGCCTGCCGCCGCTTCATAATCAGATGCAATATCAAAATCGCCTCGGTTGATGCTCGCATAGATCGAGGCGATCACATCTCCCATAAATGGTCCGAGCTCATCGGTACGATCCTTTTTGTAATCTTCCACGCTCATTGGCTCGTAATAGAGGTTTGCATCAAAGGCATGATTGAGATAGTCGCAAAGCTCGTATTGAGAGATTGCTTCCCCGGCTAGGGTATAGGTTTGGCCATTGTGCTTGTCCTCTAGCAACATGCGCGAATAGGCATAAGCCAGCTCATCGCGCGTGGTGTACGCAGCCTTCCCTTCTCCTGCGGAATTGACGATTTTGCCTAGCTCTATGTAGGTATCGATATATTCTACATCTGGTTCTATATAAAGACCGTTGCGTCCGATGGCATAATCAAGGCCTGATTCGCGCACATCCGCTTCGGTTTGGCGATTGCTCTCTACAATAGGACCAAAGTTGCCCGAGATGCTTGTATAAACGATTTTCTTGAGCCCATTTTCTTTAGCCGCTGCGATGATATTGCGGTGCATTTCAATCCGATCTAAGGGATTACCATTAGCAGAAACTATGAGCACAGCATCTACCCCCTTTAGGGCTTCGACAAAACTATCTCTATCAGTATAGTCGCCTCGGCGAACGCTTACCTCTAGATCTTCAGCCTTTTCAGGGGTGCGGGCAATGGCGATGACATCCTCAGATGGCAGTTCCTTTTTTAGCGCCCTTACGATGGCACTTCCAAGTTGGCCGCTAGCGGCAGTTACAGCAATTTTCATGATTTTGTCTTAGTGAAAAGGGGGCAAGAAAAAGGATAGCGATTATTTGATTTTGCCGTAAATATATCAATTTTTTCTAGCCTCAAATACTCTTTCCCGAGCTTTCCACTAAAGGCAAAAAACTTAGAATGCTTCACCCGTAAAAAAGTAGAATCCAGGCCCGTCTTCACTAAAGGCTACGTCAAAG
>CAZHOC010001369.1:0-2095 GCA_964534295.1 uncultured Bacteroidia bacterium
GTACTGTTTTGATCATCCGGCTCAACTTAGCATCAGGTTCCTTCAGGCGTCGTTCGATCAATTCAGAATAGCTGTGGATCGTCCTTAAGGGATCACGCAGATCATGAGAGATGATCTTACTAAAATCTTTGAGACGTTGATTGCTTTCTGCCAAGAGCCCATTTTGGTGTTTACTATTGCGCCAACTTTTCAGCAAAAAGAAAAACTGAGTTGCGATAACTCCCAGAATTACCACTAAAAACCAGAGCGCTTTGGTTTTTAGGGCGTTGTGCTTTTGCTCACTTTGTAAGGCGGCTTGGGCAAATCGTTCCCGCTCTAAGGATAGATTTAGATCCGCAGTTTTACCATAACTGATGATATTGAGGCTATCCCTGAGATCTCGAAAGTGTCCATACGCTTGCAAGGCAGCAGTAGAGCTTCGAGGAGCCTGCGCTCTAGCAATCAGAAATCTTAGTTCAGCCTCATTATAACGTTCCTGGAGAGAAGCGTTTGGCGAAGCCAGTAAGTTCTCAGCCCCATCATACTCTTGGTTAGCATATAGGTAGTATGCCTGCGCCAAACGGGTATGTCGATCAGCACTTTGCGGGAAATCCTTTATGAGCTGGGTAAGCTCTTGATGATAGGATTCTGCCTTCGCGACCTCACCCGTGGTGGCGTATAGAATGATGAGATATTGCAAAGCATGTTCAATTGGTTTGAGGAAGTCTAATTCATGCGCCAATTGATTGGCCCGTAGCAAGCTACTCTCGGCCAAGGTATAAGCCTTTTGATCCAAAAAGCTCACCCCAAGATTTAGCTCAGCATTGAAAGCAAACTGCTTGTTTTCCGCTTCGGT
This sequence comes from uncultured Bacteroidia bacterium, assembly GCA_964534295.1. GTDB lineage: Bacteria > Bacteroidota > Bacteroidia > J057 > J057 > JBCAWW01. Next base: position 836 of record CAZHOC010001369.1, read on the forward strand.
CGCTAACTCCTTAGCTTCAAGGGCTAGAGCAATCTCCTTCTGGACATCTCCTTTTTCCTTAGCGTAGGTCCTGTGCATCTCATTGATGAGTAGCATCAGATACTTGTCCATGGCTTGTTTAGCCAGGCGTTCCGCCGCGAGGATGTACTGCTCTTTGAGATGCTCGGAATTGTCATATTGCAGTGTTCCGATTCGGTGATAATAGGCAATCACCTGTCCTTCCAGGTAGCCACTCTTCTTAGCAACCTCAAGTGCTTTTTGGGTGACTGAGGGAAGTGCTTCCGTATTCCTTTGTACCGAATAGGCATAGAATTTCAAGATCAAAGTCTGCTGGATCGTCTTGAGGATTTCTGTGCTTTCAGCTATACCTTCCAGCAGGACTAATAAATTGTCAGCACAGACCAAAGCCTGTTCAGGGGAGAGTTTTTGTTGTAGCACCTCACGTCCCAATTGGTCGATAATTTCCGTACGTAGCACCAAAGAACTCTCAAGTTCATACTCCAGCTGTGTATTACAATCACAGTCTAAGACCCTCACCAATTCAGGAGTTTCGGTCTCGAAAGTGAGCTTCTTGGTCCAAAAAATTAGGCACAAAAGAAACCCGCCTAGAGCACACAGCCCTAGCCATTGTATTAATTTTTGCATGATGGGGTTTACTTAATGAGTGAGAACATTTCTTCCATTTTGGGGAAAATCTTGTAGTAACTCAGCGGCTTGGTCAGAAAAATATCAGCTCCCGCTGCTTTAGCAGCTTGCTTGTCGGTCTCACTGTCAGAGATGCTAAAGACACAAATGCGGGTTCGGGGAGATCTCTTTTTGATTTCTCTGGTGAGTGCGAGTCCATCTAGCTCAGATTCGTTGAGCGTTATGTCAATAATCGCCAGATCATGAAATAGCTCCACAATTGCCTCCAGTGCCAAAGAGCTGTTGGTGACCCAATACATATCAGGCTCTACCTCCATGTCTTCGAGCGCTTCAAAAAACAATTCAGCGTGCTGTTCTTCGTCTTCAACTAACAGGATACGGTCTTTAGAATTCATAGTATAGTAGGTTATGAGTATACAACTTGAGTGTCATTCAAGATGCGTCCAGCCTCAACATGTATCCGGTCGTAATTGATCTTTACATCCACTCCCTGGGCAAAGGAGGGAAGAGGAAGGGATTTTACGGGTCTCTTCCGTATCACCTTCCCTTTGAAAATTTCGTTGGTTTTCCCAACGCTCATACCCACAAATTCACCGATGCTAAGGTTAATTACTG
>CAZHOC010001370.1:0-2093 GCA_964534295.1 uncultured Bacteroidia bacterium
AGCTCGAACGTGAACAAAATACTACGGTAAATGACACGGCCGACTGACGATTATTTTTTGTAACTTTGCGCCTCCAAAAGCAATCAAAGCAAACTGATGGATAAGAATTCCGCAACTGGTCTGATATTGATCCTGCTGCTTACCATGGGCTATTTTATGTTTTTTGCCCCTAAGCCAGCAGAACAAAAGCAGACCCCGGTAGAACAAACTACCACTTCCCCAGATACTACACCGGCTGAACAGACGATGAGCGCTGTTAGTAGAGTAGATTCAGCCGCTCAAGATTCCCAGCGTCTCCGAGCACTCGCAGATCAGTATAGCGATTTTTACACGCTGGTTGAGGGAGAAGAATTGATTACAACGGTTACCACTGACCTCCTGACCTTGAAGATCAGCAACAAAGGTGGACGGATTGTCGAAGCCTATCTCAATGAGTATAAGACTTTTGATTCTTTGCCATTGCCGATGATCCAAAACGAAAGAGACCGTTTTTACATCGAGTTTCCTTTCCGAAGCCGCTCCATTCGTACGGATGACCTTTACTTCACTACGGATAGTAAAGACATTACTCTAAGCGGTGCTGATAGCACAGAACTTGTATTTATAGCTGATATCGGTGATGGTCGCTCACTCAAGCAAATCTACCGTCTCAAAGGTGATACCTACGATCTTGGCTATGCCTTTCAAATGAATGGTATTCGCAGTGAGATGGGTAACCAGAAGTTTTATGACTTACACTGGACCTCTTATTTGCCCAAGACAGAGCTGTCGCTTGATAATATGCGTCAGAAGACGACGGTCGCTTATTCTTTGGCCGGTGATGTAGAAAAAATGGACGTAGGCGATGAGCCCGACCCAGTAAAAGAGCAAACACCCGTTGATTGGGTTTCTTACAAAAGCCAGTTCTTTTCCTCTATTCTGGTCGCAGAAGAGCCATTCCGTTCTACGAACTTAGAGATTACCGTCCCATCGTCCCCTTCTGAGATCAATAAGGTCATGCAAGGCAAGTTTGTACAAGACCTTGATCGTAGCGATAATGTACAACGCGACTACCGTTTCTTCTTTGGGCCGAATGAATATGCTACCCTCAATAGCTATGACTTAAACTTTCAAAAGGAAATGGACCTTGGCTGGTCTTTGATCAGCTTTATCAATATTGGTACCACTTACATCTTCAAGTTTCTTGAGACCTATATCTCCAATTACGGCTTGATCGTCATCATTCTGGCCTTCTTGATTCGGATGTTGGTACTTCCATTTACTTATCGCTCCTACATTTCTATGGGGAAAATGCGCGTGCTTAACGCCACTCCAGAAATGAAAGCCCTAGATGAAAAGTATAAGGACGACGCCCAAAAGCTCCAAATGGAGAAAATGGCCATTTATCGAGAGATGGGCGTGAGTATGTTGGGAGGATGTTTGCCGATGGTATTTTCTTATCCTTTCCTCATTGCCTTGTTCTTCTTCTTTCCTCAGTCGGTAGAGTTACGACAAGAGTCTTTCTTGTGGGCCAATGACCTTTCGACTTACGATTCGATATTAACGCTGCCATTTGAGATTCCTGGCTATGGTTCGCACGTGAGCTTGTTCTGTATGTTGATGGCGATTTCGACTTTCGTCTTCACCTTCTACCAGCAAAAGTCTCAGCCGTCTGCGGCTAACAACCAGATGAAGTATATCGCCTACATTATGCCGATATTCCTTCTCTTCTTCTTGAATAGCTATGCTTCTGGATTGAGTTTGTATTACCTCACTTCCAATATCATTTCGATTACCCAGACCTTGTTGATTCGCCGCTTTGTGGATGATGATAAATTGTTAGCTCAGCTTCGCGAAAATCAAAAGAACAATAAGAAAAAGAAGGGCAAGAAAAAGCCTAAAGGCCGTATTCAGAAATGGATGGAAGAGCAGCAAAAGAAGCAGCAGCAAATGCAGCGTCAAGCTAGCTCTAACAACAAAAAAGGCGGTAAAAAACGCTAGGATAAGCTAGTCAATAATTTAGCCGAGATGTAAGAGAGGTTTTGTCCTCTGGCCTTGCATCTCGGTTTTTTGTTTTACCGCTTCGCGGAACGCTTATCCCTAGTGTTGCTTCA
>CAZHOC010001371.1:0-2093 GCA_964534295.1 uncultured Bacteroidia bacterium
GTATACTTCGCCGGTATCGGTAATAGGTATGCATGCTCACTGACATTTTTTCTGAGATTTCGCTGCGGCCGTCCCCCTTACGCAGCCAGCTAATCATCTCTAACTCACGGCTACTGAGCAGGTGCTTTATTGATTCATTGGTAAAATTCATAATGATTTATTGGTAAAATCTAATTACCCCGAATTAAGTGCCTCTATTTTGATCTAAGCAACTTTTTGTCGTGGTTGACTGGTTTTCTGTCATGAAATACATCCCGGAAATGGGTAGAAGCAAGCAAATTTCGGTTGAGCTGAGGGTCTTTAAAGATGTCCTACCAATCAACATAGAACTGAAAGTATCGCCTGCTTGAGATCCAGTAACACACCTTCTAGCTAGCTGCCAGTTCGGATGTGACATATGATGTTGAGAGCACCAGTCTAAATGGTCTTTATGTGCATCTTCGTTTAAGGCAAATTAGGGATTCATCACTTTATTCAGTGCTGCTTTGTAAGTCCTTGACACAGGAAGTTCCTGCCCATCTTTTAGCAGCACCTTATCCGCATATTTCACCTTGACATGTTCAATGTTGACAATATAAGATCTGTGGATTTGAACGAACTTTGAAGGAAGTACTTCTATAACCTCCTTGATTCGATTCCGGTCGATCTCGGGATTGGATTTGCTTGTCAAATAAAATTCCAGGTAATGTCCATCTGCCTTGATAGATACAATTTCATCCACGGAAATGATTGCCCGACTTTTGAGTTCAAGTATTTCGGTTTTACTTTTTTCGATTTCCTTGCTCAATTCTTGATTTTCGCTCATCAACATTACTTTCGATCTTTTCCACTTAGTCAAGACAATGAGCAACGAAATGAGCAGAACGATTGACCCTATCCCAACGGGCGTTAAGAGTTTCCTGTAAAAGGAAAGTTTATCTATCTCCTCTTCTTTTTCTGAGACCTCATATTTAGTCAGAATTTCATTGAGCGTTTTTAGGCCCTCGAGCGAGTACAGGCTATCCTTAAGGGAGGTCTCATGCTTTAGAAACTTGTTGGCATTTTTGAAATCTCCCATCGCTTCGTAAACCTCAGCAAGTTTCTTGTAGGTCTGTTGAAGGTCGCTATACAGTCTTTTGCGAACAATAATATTCAGTGCACTATCGTAGCAAAGCAATGCACTGTCTAAAGCTGACGTCTCGAAAAAAGCAGTTCCCAGCAGTCGAACGGATTGAGCTTGCCTTTGTGCGTCTGGGGTCTTGAGTGATTGTCTGTGTGCATTTTTCAAATAGGAAATACTGCTATCATATCGTTTCATGAGCAAATAGGTATTCCCAATATTCTGTAGCGTCTTTGGTTCCTCTCCCTTCAGGTTGAGAGCTCTCTCTGCCAGCAAGTTTTCCCTAAAAAGCATCATTGCACTGTCGTATGTGCCCTGATTTCTATACTCAATGGCCAAGTTATTTTTCGCACGCATGATGAAAGTACGATCATTAAGTTTACTGGCTACACGCAAGGCCATTCTTTGGTACTTCATCGCTTCTTTATCCATTCCCAGCGCATTTTGGGCAATTCCCAGATTAGTTAACAGACTGTATTGTAAACGACCTATTTCCAGGCTGTCTGCCACGGTCAGTGCTTTTACATAATAGTCGATCGCTTCTTCCCAGCGATTCTCATATTTTGCAACAACTCCTAGTTGATTGTATGCATAAGCTTTGCCTCCCTCGTCTCCTGATTGTTCTGCAAGTTCAATAAGCGTAAAAAAGCTCTCTTTAGCTTCCTCATATCTACTCAGCCGTGTAAGTACTATGCCTTGATTTCTTAATGTTCGGGTGTGAGACCTGTAGAACTCCTTGGTATTCTTGGATGAAAAGCGTAAGGCACTATCATAGTCGAGCACTGCCGCATCAAATCGTCCACTTCTATATTTTGAAAGTCCCCTGGCAAAGTATCCTTCAAATAGAGCCCTGTCACTATTATCAAGCCTCCCGATACTCAACAATTCATTGGCAACAATTGCCAGACTATCTGGGTTAGAGCTCAGTCTTCTGCATTCGTTTAGTAGCGAGTCAATTTTGCCTTCCAATGGAGGTGCTTGAGCCTTTAATAAA
>CAZHOC010001372.1:0-2091 GCA_964534295.1 uncultured Bacteroidia bacterium
GGCTATTTTTGGCAGTTTCAAAGCTACTTTTGCCTACAGTATCATAGATGATGTCAAACTGGTTGGTTCGTTTGGTAAAATCTTCTTGGGTGTAATCAATAACTTCATTGGCACCCAAGCGCTTAACAAGCTCGATATTTTTTGTGCTACATACTGCGGTAACATGAGCACCGTAATGAGCAGCAATCTGTACTGCTGCCGAACCTAAGCTACCCGCCGCGCCATTGATTAAGACCTTTTTACCTGGCTCTACCTTGGTTACTAATCGTAAGAAATTCAGGGAAGTCATCACACCATCGCCAACCGATGCTCCCTCCTCAAAGCTGATAGAGGTGGGTTTATGCATGAAGAGATCATCTTCTGGCAAACAAAGGTATTGTGCTTGGGCCCCAAAAGTGTTGAGACTTTCCCCAAAGACTTCATCACCGACTTTGTAGCTGCTTACTTCTTCCCCAACCGCTTCAATAATGCCCGCGAAGCCAGTGCCAGGAATGGCATGCTTAGGTTTGGTGAGGCCTAATAACAAACGCCCGATATAAGGCTTACCAGTCATCATCATGCTATCGGCGGTAGTAATAGAACTCGCCATAACTTTAATGAGGACTTCTTTAGGGCCTGCCTGTGGCTTTGCTACTTCTTCTAATTTGAGCACCTCTGGGCCACCGTATTGAGATTGAATAATCGCTTTCATAATGCTTGTATTTTTTTCGTTTAAGAATCTGATACAAACATAGGCTGCTCAAAGGCAGAGCGCGTTCGGGATTATAATCCACAGGCTCGGATTTATAATTCAGAACTCTTTTCTATCCAGGCTTTGGGAGTCATCCCAAGCTCTTTTTTGAAGTAGGTGTTAAAGACGGTTTTGGAATTGAAGCCACTTTCCAAGGCTAAACCGAGTATACTCAAATGGGAATATTGGGGATCTAAAGCTTTGGCTTGAAAGGCTTTCACCCGGTAGGAATTAATAAACTGATTAAAGTTTTTATCAGTTTTTTCGTTTATGAGCCAGCTCAATTGATTGGGATGCATCCGAAGCTTTTCGGCGAGAGATTTCAATGACAAATTCGCGTCAAGGAAAAGATATTCCTCACTTAGTTTTTTATATAGCTTCTGCAAGTATTGCTCCACTTCATCTGTGGGTATAAGCTCTTTTTTTTGCGTTTTTGGCTTTTGAAAAGCGGAGACATCAAAGATTTTTGATTCGTAAGATCGGTAATCGGGATCATCTAATAGGTCGCCCATAAGGGGGTCAGAATAATGCAAAAGCAGGAAGGAAAAGCCTGTTTCCAATTCCTTCTCTACCCAAGCTATGGCTTTGGCTTTATCGTTTTGGGCACCATACACAAACAATAAAAACGAATAGGCTCGAAAGCCTTCCGGATTTTTTGCTCTTTCCCGAAGTTCCCCAATTAAGGCCTCAGCTTTCTCATTCTCCCTCAAATAGATGTAAGCCAAAGTTTGAATCCCAAGCTGGTCCTCTTCCACAATGATTTCCTGTGGGACACCCTCAAAATAATGCAAGGCTTCTTCATATCGCTTAAGTTTAAGCAAGCAGTAAGCCTTTACACTATGAGAGGGCACATTGTATGGATTATCAGCTAATGACTGGTCTAACAATGCCAATGCCTCTGCATACTTTTTTTGGCGGTAGAGAAAATAGGACTTGAAAAACAAAGCCTCTTGAGACAAAGGATCTATTTGAGAGCTACGTTCAATGTAGGGTTTTGCGAGATCGGGGCGATTGGCGCATAAATACAGGAAAGCCATTTGCTGATTGGCCTCTGGATAATTTTGATTAAGCTCATAAGATCTTCGCGCCATTTCTAGCGAAGGCACAAAATCACCATGAATAAAGTAATACAGATGCGAGAGCTGATAGTAGCCTTCTGGTAAATTTTTGTTTATCTCTAGCGCCTCTCGAATCAGATTCTCATAGCGGGGCATATACTCCTCTTGGGGCAAATTACCTGTTGTAGCCAAAAAACTAAGCGAGTCTGCCATTCCTAGCATAGATTCGGCATGCTGCGGATCTTGCACCAAGGCTTGCTCGTAGCACTCCAAGGCCTGACGGGCATCTTCCGGATTCCATTT
>CAZHOC010001373.1:0-2089 GCA_964534295.1 uncultured Bacteroidia bacterium
CTCCATTGCTTTGATCTAGTTCTACCGGTCCCCAACCATTAGTAGGGGTTCCTTCCCAAGTCAAATCAGATAGGAAGGTGGTACTACAGGCTGTTTCATCTAAGCTGTTGATCCAATCGGTGAGTACATTGATATATTCGTCATCAATAATGTTTTTAGCTAAAGGAGGCATCGCATTCGTGCCTAGGCTATTGTCCCTGACCCAGAGTTCAGAATTAGGTGGATCTTTCGGTTTAACGATTATATTTCCATCTGGTGTGTTTCTACTAATACCGATGGTATTGATCAGGTTTTGGCTAGAGATCGGTGTGGAGAAGCGGGCATCAAAAATCCCTTCAACTCCGTTGGGACGGTGGCAATGTGCGCAGTTGGCATCTAGGTAGGATCGGACCCGGGTTTCCAAGTTTGCTGAATTATCATGTAAAGGAACCATTTTAGGGAACCCATCGATCTGTCCAGACGTGAATCCATTGGAGAACATGCCCAGGGATTGCCAGGTATTCAACTGATTGTCAGTTGTGCCAGAGGGATAGGTGAAGTCCCCGTTCAGCTGGCGAGTTTTGACACCAAGTACAAAGTTAGCATTGGCGTTATGACAAGTATTACAGTCCGTCCGGCTAGGATAATCCCAGACCTGGCTGTACTGAGTGCCATTGGTTCGAGTAATGGTAAAGGTCTTAGAATCACCACTTGTCAATAATTCGGCATCGGTTCCAGCATCATTCCATTTATAGGTAACCCCATAGGCCCCTCCATCCTTGTCTATTACAATAAATCGCGTTTCCACTCTTGCGGTAATGGAGGGGTTCCCTTCATCGATGGGTAATTCGAAGTGTTTAACAAAGACAGTGCCCGATGGAAATTGCCATTCCCCATTTTCTGAGAAGGTGATTTGTTCCGCACTAGTATTATGGGAACCGTCATTGGGTAAAGCGATCCATCGTTTCTTGGTAGCTCCGTCAGACCACAGGGGGGTATTGACGGTGTATGGAATTAAGCCAGCTCTTGGGGTAAGATTAGCCAGATTGCTGAATGCTCCAGTTTGGGATAAGAATTGCGGAGGATCCGCTACACTAACATCTTGCTTTAAGCGATAAATCTTTCCACCATCCTGATCCGTACCAAACAACTTTAGGATATATACTTCCCCATTAGAATCAGTATGAAAGGAAGAAATGCCACTTTTACTACCCACGCCAAAAGCGGGAATATTGGCGATAAAAACCACCTCACCATTGTTGGGGTTTAGAGACCAGATATTACGAACTCCATGATCTCCAAAGAGATATTTTCCTCCCAATGAACTAGCAAACTTACTGCCCCGGTATACAAAACCACCAATCACAGAATTGCCTACAGAGCGTCCGTAGTCAAAGATGGGTGCTTGATCGGTGCCGATCAGAGGGGAGGGCTTAGGTTTTGGGCCGTTGATGGAACCTTCTTTGTAAGGCCATTGAAAATTACCTCCTTTTACAGCTACAGAGATTTCTTCGCGCGCGCCTTGCCCTACATCTCCACTCCAAATGTCGCCAGTTTGTGCATCATAGGTAGCTCGGTGAGGGCTTCTTAACCCTAGGCTATAGAATTCTTCGAGTATACCCCCGTCAGTATCCAACCAAGGATTATCGTTTGGAATGAGATATCCCTGCGTATAGCTATCGGGAAGGCTAGCGGGCTTGTTGGCGGGATCTATCGGTTGTCTACGAATGGGATGACTTCGGCTAGTATTCCCAGTAAGGTCAATCCTTAGCAATCCTCCCAGTAGTGTTTGATCAATCTGCTGAGCAGTGTTGAATTGATCATTTGCGCCTCCGGCATCCCCGATGGTTATAAACATGTAATCGTCATTATCGAAAAACATGCCACCGCCATTGTGCCAGCAATGTGTATCAAATATCTGGATGTGAACGTATTCGGAATTGCGATCGAAATTTTCCTGACCATCTGGTTTATTGAAACGAGAAAGCCGGATCATGGCATCATCCCCACAACCTGGTAGATTACCATTGGGGTGATAACGATAAAGGACGTACATATAGCCCCGGTTAGGCGATCCAGCTTGCCCAAATTCTGGGTGTAGAATGGCATT
>CAZHOC010001374.1:0-2085 GCA_964534295.1 uncultured Bacteroidia bacterium
TATCGTCAGCAATTATTAGAGGTCTACCAAGACGGAGAGCTAGAATCTATCGAAGGCATGATTGAAGCTTGGCAGGCCCAAGATTCCAATTACTACGCCATGATGCTTACCGATCGCAATATCGTTATGGCGAACTCCATGCATGAGATTATGCAAAGCCAGAGTCTTTTCGCCGCGGTTGGAACGGCTCACCTACCAAGGGAAGATGGAGTGATTGCCTTGCTGCGGCAAAAGGGTTATCAAGTCAGTCCTGTTAAAGCCACTTATACAGGTCTCAAAGAACATTACGAGTCCCTCCCCTTAAAAGAAATTGATTGGTTTCAGCACGCAGATCAAGAAACGGGCTATACCATTGACTTTCCTACCCCTCCTATTTCGATTAGTCCTAAATCTGTCCCGATAAAAATGTTTATGACTCCAGATTTAACGGAGGGGACAGTATATATGGCCGCTGGCTTTGCCTACCCTGGCATCAATCCGGAGGATTCGGCTCAAACTGAAGAGATGTATCAGAATATGGCCGAAAACATGATGAACAACAACTCTATGGGAGGTCTTTTGAAAATTGAGGAGACCAAAAACATCATGCATCAAGGGGTTGAAGGCAGAGAACTAATTATTGGATCTGAGAGTTGGCGAGCTCCTGACATGCGATTGAGAATCTTCATTACCGATGGAGCCTTGTACATGGCCATGGCGATAAAGCAAAACAAGGATATTACCATTGAGAGTGATCAGCGCTTTTTAGAGTCTCTCCGTTTCACGGAACGCATAGCCCCAACTTGGCAGCCGGTAGTAGATTCACTTTCTGCCTTTAAAATAGACATGCCCGGCAAAGCAGTATTTCAGGAACAAAGGCTCGAGTCCTCAGGACAAAGCATCAGGATGCGCCTTTACCAAAGTAGCTCCTCAGAAGATGGGTCGAACTATGGCAGTTTCGCTTACTTCTATCCCGTGGATACTTATTTCCCCGATGATACTGCGGCCATACGCATGTCATTAAATGCTATCGCCCAACGTTTCTCCTCCATGGAAGAAGTTCAGGATAGCCTCTACTGGGAAAATGGTTTTGCCTACGGCAAACAGCGCTTTCTCATGCCCGAGCTCAACTTTACCATTGACTTAATGGTAGTCTTGCATACCAATCGCCAGTATCTCAATATGGCAGTTTATAATGCAGAGTTAGCTGGAGATGATCCGCAAAAGTTTTTTGATTCTTTTGAGGTATTGCCTTATCAAGAATCTTCCTGGGAATCCTATACTCCATCTGACAGCGCTTTTTCTGTAGAATTTCCAGAGGGGACAGTTAAGACCGAATTCGATGAAACCACTATCGAATCTTTTAATGATTACTACTCATACGGTACCGAATGGGAGTCCTCTAGCAGCTATTCCCTTTTGGATTCAAATAGCAACTTCACCTATTCTGTTAGAAGAGAGGAGGCGAGTGAATTTTATGAATACGAGGACATTGATTCAATCCTCCACATTGCGGTAGATCTCTATCGCTATGAAGATTCACAAGAAGCTATCATAACCAAGGGGGATCGCTTTGTCTTCCAAGGAAGACCGGCGATTGACTTTTATCGAGTGCTGCCAACTTCACCTCACTCCGTATTACAAAACCGGGTTATCCTAGACAATGACAATCTTTATCAGCTTTTGGCGATCTATCCGGACAAGTATAAGGAAAGTCCTAGAGTCAACCGCTTCTATGATAGCTTCCGTTTCCCCACGGAGGGAAGTATGGAGAGCAGTATCACGAGCTCAAAAAAAGAGCGCATACTGCAAGCACTGACTGACTCCGACACCCTAAGGCATTTAATGGCGAGACAAGCCTTGAGAGGCTATAGCTTTTCTGCAGAAGATACTAGTCTGATTTTTCCCTATTTGGACCAATCCTATGGAGATGAAGATAATGTGGCTAGAGGTACCCTCATTAATCTACATGAAGCCATCATTGAGTTTGAATCAACTGGCCAATTAAACAACATCAAAAAGCGCCTACCAGAGTTTGCGGACAATCCCGACATGCAAATGGCTCTGATAGCAAAACTCTTAGCTTACCCAGAGGAAAAGGCGCAT
>CAZHOC010001375.1:0-2083 GCA_964534295.1 uncultured Bacteroidia bacterium
AGCTTTTGATCTCTGCCCGTGAATTCAAGGCAAAAAAGTTTTCTTATTGGTTAAAAGCAGGGCTCTCAACTTGTTTTGCCTGGTTTGGGCGCTACCTAGTAGTCAACTGCTTGCTAGCTGCTTTTGCGATTGGGATGGGCTACGGAGATCATCTGGTCGCTTTTGCGCGTCAGGCCATCATGTTTGTGGTTATGTTGATCTCACCTACTCCAGGTAGCTCAGGTGTTGCTGAGGAGATGTTTACCCTTATGCTGAGCGATTATACGGATTTGGTCCGTCTTCTATCCGTGCTTTGGCGAGGGATTACTTATTATCCATATCTATTATTAGGAGTACCCTTGCTACCGATCTGGTTTAGGCGGGTAAGTCGCAAGAAGTCCTAGTGGGTTTTCCGCTTCGCGGAACGAAGGACTGCAAAATGCAAAATATCGAATGCAGAAGAGAGGGCTCAGCCTTCAAAGTTCAGCATTCGATATTCATTTTTTATTAAAGACTTAAGCGTTCCGCGTTCCGAAAGCTTTCGGGAGTAACCCAAAGCCAAGATCAGCTAAATGCCCTCAGCCTACTCATAACTAAGCTTTAGCTCTTCATCATCCTCGGTACGCGGGATGTCTAAAATGGACATTGGAGAACCTACATGACGCTGCATTTTCTTAGTAGTCCAAACGCAGCTACCTTCAGTATGGATCCATTGGATACGGCCCACTTTTTTGAGCATATAGGCCATTTTGCCATCACTACTACAAAAAGAGTCAGGCGTATACCTACCATGTTCTAAAGCAGCTTCTCGCTTGATACCAGAATTGAAGCCATTTTGATTGTAAAGACTTTGCAGACTGAAGCCAAAACGGTAAGATATTTTGTCTTTTAAATCCTGCCCAGGAAAAGCCATACCGACTTTTTGTTCGCCTTCTGGCAAAAATACATGGGTTCCCATCACCATTACAGTATGGGGATCCGAGAGATAGGAGACAAAATCCAAGCCCCAATCAGGTCCATAGTATGTCCCGGCATTGGCGTGGAGGACGTATTCGCCCTTGGCTTGATGCAGACCGATGGTTCGACTGATCTGCTGTTTTTGTTTAGAAGCTAAATAGATATGCGGAATGTCTAGCAGTTTGATCAACTCCTGCGTACGATCGACACTGCCATCATTGATCAATAATAGCTCGGTCGGATAGACATCCGGCAGTCTAAGTTGCGAGATCGAAGAAAGTGTCTTCAGTAAACTTTTTTCCTCGTTGTAAACCGGAATCACAATTGATACCTTTGGTTTACTAGTTTGAAAGCGCGCTAGTCCTTGGCGAAGATCATCCCAAATATCATCTGTTACGTCTTCTAACCTCTGGTACTCGAGCAGGTGAGTAGAAAGCCAGCGTGGCACTTGCTGACTGGTAGAATGGTAGCGCATAACACATACATGATAATCTATATAGACCTGAGATTGGGAACACTATGGCTGAACCGTTAAAAAATCGTTACAACCGGGTATTTTTTGATTCATTGCTTCAAGATTTTGAAGCAACTGGCTATTCTCTGGACGCGAAAAGTTTTTATGTGCGTTTGTTTACCCCTGAATGGGAGGCGATGGAGCTTAAAGAGCGCCTCCGACATATCACGGAAGTGTTGCATGAAATAATTGACAAACCCTTTGCGGAGGCTTTAGAGATTTTAAAACCTGTGGCCGCTCGCCAAGAGCCGACTTTTGAGCATATGTTTTTTCCCGACTATGTCGAACTATATGGTTTGGAGGAAGATTGGGATACCGCCATGGCTGGTTTGGAGCATTTTACCCAGTTTTCTAGCTCTGAGTTTGCGATTCGGCCTTTTATTCTCCGCGATGCGGAACGCGCAATGTCCCAAATGATGGCCTGGGCCACGCATGAAAATTATCATGTGAGGCGTTTGGCTTCTGAGGGTTGTCGGCCGCGTCTACCTTGGGCAATGGCTTTGCCAGATTTTAAGCGAGATCCTTCTCCTATTTTACCGATTCTCGGAACGCTCAAAAATGATCCTACGGATTACGTGAGACGTTCTGTGGCCAACAATCTCAATGATATTGCCAAAGATCATCCAGACATCG
>CAZHOC010001376.1:0-2083 GCA_964534295.1 uncultured Bacteroidia bacterium
TGAGAAGCTTTTTTATCCGTAGCGAGATTGGACTCTAGATAGAAGTGCTCGATCTTATGATCATGATAGTGATCTATGATCCAGCTACAAGCCGCAAAGGTCGCACGTCCCACCATATTTTGCCCTGCAGCATCACCAGTGGTATAATTGAAGCGTAGGTAAGCAAACTTACTGGCTAGATAAGGATCGATATAGGAAAGTTTACCCACGCTGGTGGTAGCTTCAGCATGATTGGCAATCTCTCTAAAGTTTTGTTGAACCCACTGAACGAACTTTCTCGCTGCTCGAGCATCCTCCATCACAAAAACTGGAGCTCGCTGCATGGCATCGTCTAGGATAGTACATTTTACCCCTCCACAAGCATTGAGGAGCTTCATGCCTCGGTTATAGGAGGCGACAAGCGTACCCTCAGTAGTAGCCATAGGAATGATAAAATCTCCTTTAGCGTGCTCCCCATCAATCGTCAATGGACCAGCAAAACCCATTGGAATCTGAGCTACACCTGTAAAGTGCTCACAGTTGCCAGAAAGTATATGGGGATCAAATGAGTAATGAGTACTATGCTCTAATTTTTTGCCGGTGATTTTCTCGACAAAATCCTGTCTGATCTTGATTATTTCCTCATCATAATCATCTTCAGTAGAACGAGGAATCACGACTTGGTTATCTTTCTTGGCCTCAATTGAGCCGTCAACTTTGAGCTTGAGCTTACCAAATGGTTTGGCGTCAAAGTGAACCTCTAGAGGATGTTTTCCCAAGTCTAAATGAGACATTTTGCCGTGAATATCGACAATGGAGCGCAATGGAAAATCAATGGGGTTAGAGGAAGAAACATCGGTTGGCTTAATCTCTTGACCAGAAACTACAAGGGTTACGTCACTGAGCGGAATGTCCTGTCCGTTGATAACTACCTTTCTGACTCCGGTAATGGTGGCATCACTGAGGCGGTTTTTGAGGGAAAATTTTACGCCGCCTTCGGTGTTTTGTAAGCTACCAAAAGTATAAAGCTGTTTCAGAAGCAGGCTAGGTACAAACATAAATTCTTAGAGGATTAAAAAATGGAGTAGTATTTTCTCTAATAAGTTAAGGAAAAATCCTTCTCCAACCTCACCTCTTTTTTTGCTCCTCCGGAGAACGCTGGAATTAAAAATGCAGAATATTGAATGCCCAATATCGAAGGCATTCATATTCCTTCGACATTGGGCGTTTGACCTACGATATTCGAAATTAATTATGCATCATTCGGGTATAATCGTTCCGCGAAGCGGTAGAAACCCAAAAGCCTACTCGTACTGGGCACGAAGCGTCTTCCAATTGCCGATTTGAGCGTTGACAATCTCTCCAGTAGTTACATAGTGATCCAATCCCATCAAAGTCTCGTCCAACTGCTTTTGGAAAGAACTACGCATCAGTTTGGTCATAAAGGCAGGTTTGGCCCGGAACTGAAATTCATAGGAAGCAGTAGAAGTGCCGTCCCCATTGTCTTTGACTCGATAAAAGGCCTGAGAGTTTTGGGTATCCATCGGGAGTTTGCCTGCTTCTATCACAGCGTTTTGCATGATCATATTCTCTGAATCAATAGCAAGGATTTTTTCGTGAGCAAAGCGGCTACCCGATTCATTAAAATGGCATTTGCGTTCAGCCCCCACTTCTCCTTTCAATGAGCCATTTTGATAGTCAGAAGTATAGATAAAGGGCGAAAAGTTAGAGATACGGCCATAATCTAGAACCATAGTTTCCCAGACTTTAGCGGCTGGTGCATTGATCACACGTTCGGCTACGATGGTAATGTACTTTTTACTCATCCGCTCCTGCGCTTGGACAGATTGAGCAAAGAAACTAAGGCCAAGGGCCAAAAAACTAAAGGCAAAAATTGATTGTAAATAAGTCATGATATTAGTCGATTTTAGTGCTTAATCGACTCTTTGATGCGACCAGAAGAGGGGTGTTACAAAAACCGATAAAATTATCGCTAGGCAGTCCAGTTTGGGGGAGCGATTTGATAAATTAGGGTTCAGAATTCCTGCCCATGCTCAATCTCAAATACTTATTCGGTGTACTTCTCCACCTTCCGCTATTGCCC
>CAZHOC010001377.1:0-2081 GCA_964534295.1 uncultured Bacteroidia bacterium
AAGTACTCTCCATGGTAAGAGAAGTCAATTGGACCGAAATCGATCCATCTTCCTTTTCCTTAGCATTACCTACGATATTCCTCATCAATAATTCATGTGCTTTATCAGCTCGCTCTCCCTCTGGCTCCAAGAGCAAAAAGTAATAAAGGGACATTACTGCCTTGGCGTATTGCCCTTCATCGGTCATGATTAGCCCTAAGATGTAATGGCCGCTCGGATGAGCAGGATTAAGTTGAGCCCCATTTAGCAAAGCTATTTCTCCACGCTCGTTTTGCTGGGCTCGCACCAAACTGATACCATAATTGAAGTGCAATAAATAATTGTCTGGGTCGTCTGCTAGCGCAATTTCATAGGTTTTGAAGGCTTTAGCGCTCTTGCCCATATCATCCAAGATATTGGCTTTGAGCATATAGGCTTGTCCCTCTAGGCCACCCCCAATTTTGATCACTTTATTTGCGCTTTTGATAGACTTCTTGGCTTCTCCCATTAATGCATATGAATAAGCCATTTCATAATAAGCCGCTGCTGAATTGGGATCCAACTTTAGGGCTTCTTTATAGCGTTCGATTGCGGCAGGATAAAGACGTTTATCGTGCAATTCGATACCCTCTTGGATCAATTTTCGGACCTCATCAGTCTGACTCCATAGCGGATTGTAAAGGCATAAGATCAGTAGTAGACTGGCAATGCTAGTTTTCATGATTGATTAATATTTATTGAGAAATTTGTTTTGTATGCGTGCTGTATTACAGATTCTAAAATAGGGCTATTTCCATACTATCTCCTACTAAACAGAAAAAAGTCATTTCAGCTTTATGGAATCCCTTCTCAAGTGTTATCTGCTTAGTGTACAAACTACAACACTATGGCACGATACTTACTCTCTTTGCTACTGCTACTCGGTATTAGTCCAATAATAGCGCAAGAATTTCAAGGCACCATAAGAGGTCAGATTATTGATGAGGAAGATAACCCTATTCCTGGCGCTACCGCGGTGATTGAAAACACAAGCATTGGGGCTTTGACGGATGTGAATGGCAATTTTCAAATCAGCACTTCTCTAGCATCTGGCACGCTCATTATTAGCTATTTAGGTTACCAAAATCAGCAAATCCCTTTTGTCGTTAAAAATGCTCAGATCCTCGACCTCGGCGAGATCAAGCTCGAGTATGAGGCAATCATCCTCCCTTGCTGTTGCTGCTATGTCGCCCCTCCTCCCATAAGCTCCGAGTCGGTTTGGCCCGTAAACTATAGACGTAATAACCCCAAACTACGCGATAGCCATAATAGCTATTCTGAACCAGCCATCTTAAATGGGCAGATTCCCGGGATAATCGTTCCGCAAGCGGTAAACCCACAAACTTACTTTCAAAATGCATATTATGGTGAAGCTAGTCAGGTTATGCTCAATGGCCTTGTTTTAGCTCCCAGTAGTCAAATGGGAAATGCCTTGCTATGGCAATTAGAGAGGCAAGACATTGGGCTGCTCAACCCACAGCAAAGCTTAGCTCATGCAGGAATACGAGGCATTAACGGCTCCCTTAACTACCAGTCCGACTCCTATATCGAGAGTGGTTTGAAGTATCGCAATGCCCTTGGCCTCAGTCAGCAAGAGCATCATCTAGATTTTGGTACGGATTATAAAAAAGGGAGCATTGGGATTTCCGCACATCATACTAGCGGACGCTTTGCCAATTTCCCAAATTTGCAAACCAATGGGGCCAGTGTCGATCATTATATCGCCCACAAATCTTCTGGTCTTTATACTGAACTACAAGCGGCAAAGGTTTCTTGGGAAGACTCCTTCGGAGAACGCCAACAAGAACAACTAGTCTCGCTTTACAATCGCTTTCACCAATCAATGGGGAAGACCAGCTTGAGAGTTTTTCAGAGTTCTCTCTGGTTCAATCAAGCAAGTTCACAAAAGGTTGATAGTAGCGCCCAGCATGACATTAAGCTAGAAGCAGCACGTAATTTTAATAATCTACGGCTTAGGGTTGAAGCAGGCAGCGAGTATTTCCATAGCGATTACCTTCGTAGCACATCCTAAGGAAAAAATAACCGAAGCCTGGGAAGAAAAT
>CAZHOC010001378.1:0-2079 GCA_964534295.1 uncultured Bacteroidia bacterium
GTTGTACTCTCTATAAAACAGATCCAGCTCCACCTCAGCACCGATAAAGTTCTCATTTCCCATGTTTCGAAGCAGGCGATAACTCAGCTCTGTTTTGCTCCAGGTCTTCAGCTGAGTATCTACAGCGGACCGCAAAGGGTAATTATTAGTCAATGATGGCAAGATCAGGGTCAGCTCAAATCGCTGCAACCACTTTTCGTTCATTGAAACAGCATTGACGCCCACAGGCAGACCAAAGCCTTTGTAAGCCAGGGGACTTGAGGACAGATCCTTATTCCAAATGTTATCTACCCCAACTCCGAGCCCAACTTGGCGGAAGTTCTCAATACTTTGAGCCTCACCCTGGAGGACAGTTAGAATGATGAAGAATACGACTAGACTCTTGCAGAAAATCTTGAGTCGGGGGTGCTCAGGCATATGGGTTTTGGACAAACAAGACAAAGTTAGCTGAGCTTTTAGTCCCCACAAGTCAGATCGCTGTAAAAGAAAATTATGCTTTACTTATCTCTATCGATATATCCCTACAGAGGAATGAACTGCTGATAGTGCTCGTATCGATCGAATATATCCTTCACATAATTGACCGGCTCCTCTCCTCTCACGTACCCATGCTGGATGATGGGCTTGTTGAAGTTTTCAGGTGAGGTAAGTGCCAAAATCATATCCTCGACGTTATTTTCCCATAAGGTTGGGTCGAGTCCCTCGTGCTCAGCAAGTCTCTGTGCATCTTTCATGTGTCCGTATCCGCAGTTATATGCCGCCAGTACGAACTTTACTCGGGTAAGAGAATCTGTTACATCACTGAAATTTTCCGAAAGCCATTTTAAGTAAGAAGTACCACCTCTTAAGCTCTGAGACGGGCTATTAAGATTGGTTATACCCAGTGACTTTGCAGTTTTCGGCATCACCTGCATCAAACCCTTTGCTCCCACCCAGGACTTGGCCTTTGGGTCAAACTTTGATTCCTGATATACCTGAGAGGCCAGAAAACGCCAATCCCATTGGATTTCCTTTGCGTACTTTTTGATCAGGTTGTCATACTGACTGATTTGCTTATTGTTGAGACTGTAAAAGTCACTGCGTGTCCTGCTTCGGAAGTTGCGCTTGTTTTTGAAGTACTTATTGTAAATGACATTGTAATCCTTCTTTTTACGAACAGACAAAATCCAATTATTCACAGCCTTTCTAAAATTGGGTGACTTCTTACGAGTTACCCAGGCTATCCGCTGTGAAAAGGAAACTGGTACGTCAATCTTTAATATGGGATGATACGAAGCATTGATGCGAGCTAGATTTTCGTCTGCTATTGTGTATTTGATATCACCATCCACAACCATTTTTATGATTTCTCCTGTAGAGAGGTGGCTATCAAGTGTATCGATGTGAATTGTGCCTCCGATTTCATTGGAGAGGCTCATCATTCGCTCGTAATATGCGCTATTCTTCCGGATAGAAACTGTATCGTCGATTAGCTCGATGGCATCGTGCTTGAGTTGCTTCTGCAAATCCGCCCATTTCATATTTCGATAATTGTCGGGCTGCTTTTGTACTAATACTTGTCGAGTCAGAAACAAATATTCCGTGAAGTCTACCTCCCATTTTCTTTGATTGGTGATCGTCATACCATGGGCAATGAGATCTACATCGCCCCTATTGAGTACCTCAAATTCCGAATCCAGGTCTTTGGATATCACGAGCTCCAACTTCAACCCCAGGTGCTCTGCCAAAAGTTGCAATAGCTCATACTCAAAGCCCATTGGCTCTCCCTTATATAAAAAGTAGCTCGTGCTGCTGTAAATAATCAAAGCACGTAAGACACCATCTTCTTTGATTCGTTCGTAATCTCTATCTACAGAGTTCTCTACAACCCAATTGACGGCATCATTATCGGTTGAAGCTTCATGAGAACTTTCTACGTACCTGGACATTGATTCCGCGACCAGCTCAGACCGCAAAGAATCTTTGGTGTCCCCACAATCACAAGGAGTCGACTGTTGACATGCGCTAAACAACAGGCAGAGTGTATAGGCCAGCAAGACAATAGGAGAATAAAACTTTCTTTTCATCCTGATCTAAATG
>CAZHOC010001379.1:0-2077 GCA_964534295.1 uncultured Bacteroidia bacterium
AGATTGGCTTGGGCGCCTTCAATACTCACATTGGAGATGCCGACTTTGAGGAGTATTTCTTTCCCTTCGGGGAACGATAAGAATGCTTTCAAGTCAGGGCTTTGATATTGATTGCCGCCCTCAGTGTTGAGGTGGTCGACCTCCATAATGCCTTCTAGGTCAAAGCGTTCCGAGAATCGGGCATAAAAATAAACTGGATGATCAAAGGCCCAACCTGAGGAGATTCGCATTCCGCGAATGCTGCGATCGTCGACGATCTCGAGCTCGCTATAGATCGATTTGTGCCCCCAATTGGCTTGGAGGATATGGCCAAGGTCGAGCAAGAGCTTTGCGGGCTGATTGCCTTTGAATTGGTAGCGATGCATACCCACCCGAGTGCTAGCAGTTAGCTCACAATTGACTTTATAATTATCAAGGTAGACTTGGTAGTAGCCAGGACTCGCGACTTCATTTTTGTGGTCGAAGCTACCTTTTAATTGCTCTGCTTCCTTACTCTCAGCCTGAATATCTCCTCGAAATGGGAGCACCAAAATATCTCCCATATCTCCTATGCCCGTCCCACTCAAATGGGTATGTGAAAAGCCATAGATATACTCGTCCTCATAATGATAACCACCTGAAGCATCCCAGCCATCGAGATGAGTATCTGGACCTAATTGTACCATGCCAAAAGGTACTGAAGCACCGGGTACTGTATGTCCGTGCCCGCCAGTGCCGACAAATGGATCGACGAAATTTAGAATGTCATTGGGGTTGTTTGCAATTTGCGATGTAGGCTGGCAAGCAGCCAATAATAGCAGTAGGAAGGGTATTTTGCGCATGTATTTGGGCCTTTGAACTCAAATAAGGCAAAAGCATCTGATAAATAAAATAGGAATAAGGCTCTGCAAAATATTTTTGCAGAGCCTTATCGGTTGATCACCTAAACTAACTATGATTAAAACTTAAAGAACCATGAACAAGTCGGAATCGGAATAGTCATCACATCCCGTCTTGCGTCATTGTCAATGTCTGAGATAAGCGTAACTCCTGCTAGTGCAACTTGAAAAGCGGTATTGGCCCTAGTTTGTACGCGCATACCCGGCATCAAATACATTGCCACCCCCTTTTGAGTATAGCTATTGGAGGTAACAACAATGAAATCGGGATTTCCCTGTACATAATCTTCTCTAAAATCTGTCTTGTCTTGACGATAGAAAAAGATCATCGAGTCAAAGAAGAAGCTAGCCTTTTTACCGATTTTGGTGATGCCCGCTATCGAAACCACTGGGGCAGTAATGAGACTTGATCTACCTTCTACATATTCAATTTCTGGATACCCATAATCTTGAAAGGCATAATAAGTACCAGGTACGGGTTGATACTGATTGAGAAAACCTGGATTGAGGTAGGCATAGCCGGCGGAGAGGGATAGATTTTTCATCCGGTCGCCAAAGGTTACTGTCCCCCAATGCAAGCCACCATAACCTCTAAACTTGTTGAGATAACCTGAAGTACCTACCAAGGTGCCTAGGCTAAGATGTACCTTCTCGTTTTTAGTGGGGAATGAGTATTTGGTCGCCAAAATAAAAGGACTCGCAATCCAACTCGTCATCACACCAACCGAAAAGCGATCTGCCACCGAAAAATGCACCTCTGGGCCGTAGAGATGGACCATGGCATAATCTTCCCGTTTTTTGACGGGTAGGGCATTAGTGGTAAAGTAGTAACGAGTAGTAAAGGGCCCTGTATTACGGACATCTCCATCATAGGCTTCGAGTTCATCTCCAGCTACCAGCTTGATTTCCCTGATGTCACTCTTGCTAATATAGATTTTGCCTAAAGCGGCGGTTTCCAAAAGTATCTCGCGGCCATCATCACTCAATATCTGGCCGATGCGCTCAGTGCCGTCCATCAATACGACAATCTTCATTTCCTGCTTCTCGGTACCCTGTTCCTCCTGCGCAAACAGCATCATACCGGAACCCAAGAAAATGCATAAAAACGTCAACAGGATGTTTTTGTAAGCTGCCATAAACTTGGAATTTGTGGTTGATAACATATTACTAAAAAGCTATCCGTACTTTGGATGACGGAT
>CAZHOC010001380.1:0-2076 GCA_964534295.1 uncultured Bacteroidia bacterium
CATTTGAACCACGGCCATGCTCACAATACTTTCGGTAAGGGCCAGTGTATCTCTCAATTCTTTGCGAATCACTAAACTCTGTTCAAAGTAGTACAACGCCGTATCCAGCTGCCCCAGGTCACTAAAAAGGCTGCCTGTATTATCCAGGTTATAGCCAAGAGCAACAAGGTTGTTCCTTTCTTTGTTGAGTTCACTCGCTTTTTTGATGGTCCACAAGGCCTCGTCATATTCTCCTCTAAGTCTGTGAACAGCGGACATTTGGGCATAGCAATACGCCAAATATTGCTTCATTTGCAAAGCATCGAAGGCAGAGGAGGCGACTTTATAGTAGTCCATGGCCTTATCGTACTGATCCGAGTTGTCATAACTTTGACCAATGAAATAATGGGCAAGCGCTTTTTGTTTGGGTTGGTTCAGTTGCTCAGAAAGTGATAGCGCTTCCTCCCCATACCTCAACCCATTTTCTGGATTTTCTTCCCTGTGAAGCTTTGATAGCTCAATCAGCAAATTCAATTTAATGGTATCCGCTTTCTGATGGTTAGCAAGTAAGCTGGTGAGGCTATCAATTTCATTGACCTGCTGTCCAAGAGCGGGATGGTAAAGAGACACTAAAATCAATGCTAGGACAGAGAAGAACTCCATTCGCCGCTTTACTGGTTTTAGCCACTTGTCTTTCATTTCTCTTTCTGAGTCTATGGATGGGCTCATTAATCCCTTGATGATTCGTCAAAAGTAATTCATCCTGTAGTGAAAGTAGGAATAATAGCGACCCTTCCCGATGCGATCACTTTGTCAAAACTCTTTGAGATGAGATTTATAATCTACTGAAAATTAGTGAGTTATACTTTTTCTAAAACTTTTGAGATTTTTTCTAAAGTCCCCAAATCCAGCTTTGCCCCTCGAATTCAGCAACACCCATATGGCTTGCTGATTTAACAGACGCTTTTACCAATTCTTTAAAACAGTTTATCACTATGTCTTTAATCAACGCAATAAAAAAATGGAGTCCTCTCCCTCTTTTAGTGAATCGTAAATGGATAAAAGGGCTGACCTACGCAGCAGGTCTTCTTATTGCTTCTTCCAATGCTTTTGCTTCCGATATTCAAGTAACCAATGCCAATACGAGCGGGGCTGGAAGTTTTGATCAGGCCATGCAGGATTTCATCGCTGCGGGGACATCCGGTACGATTTCGTTTGACCCAAGCCTTGCAGGGAGTACCATAAGCATTACCCAAGCCTATAGTCTCTCAGCAAATAGTCTGACAATCGATGGAGATGTCAATAGCGATGGGGTTTCCGACATCACACTTCAGAGCGATGGCACGGATCATCGGTTTTTTTCGCTTTCAGGAACTGCGGCGATTACATTCAAAAACTTATTGGTAGAAAATTTTAGTACAACCAGTGATGGAGGAGTAGTCCAAATTTCTACTGGTACCGTGACGATTGAAAACTGTGTGGTCAGGAATAATACAGCAAGATCCGGGGGTGTCATACACATAGAAAACGGATTTGGAACCGGAGATGCGAACATTAGTACATCTATCTTTTCCGAAAATTCAGCCACCAGTTTTGGAGGGGTAATCTATCAGGCTTCTTTTCTGAGTAGCATACATACCGTAATTGAGAGCTCACTATTTTATGAAAACTCCGCCCCTAATAGCAATGGTGGGGTTGCGTATATCAGCGACGGTGCAAACTTCACCCTACGCCATGTCACATTAGCTAATAATAGCTCAAAGTTTAGCGGTGGAGCAATTTCAAACAACAACAACTTAACGATAGAAAACAGCCTGATCGTAGGCAACAGTTCAGAGTCAGGATCGAGCAATATTCAAAACAATCGAACCTTTAACAATGTAGGAGGCAGTATCGTTGGAGGTGAAAATGGAGTTTCGGACGATGTTTCCGCCTATTTCGTTGATGCTGCTAATGGTGACTACGGTCTAATTTCTACAAGCTCGGCCGTGAGTGCCGGTCTCAATTCACTCGCCACTGCTGCGGGCATAACTGCCGATATTATAGGAAATACGATACCCTATGATGGCATCGTAGACATTGTAGAAGCAGGAGCTT
>CAZHOC010001381.1:0-257 GCA_964534295.1 uncultured Bacteroidia bacterium
AGAT
The DNA here is from genome assembly GCA_964534295.1 of uncultured Bacteroidia bacterium. GTDB lineage: Bacteria > Bacteroidota > Bacteroidia > J057 > J057 > JBCAWW01. The sequence goes on from CAZHOC010001381.1 coordinate 5, forward strand.
TGATCCCTTTGTCAAAGGAGGCGTTTATGTGGCAGGGACCCGCTATAAGATGGGAGACTATACCCCATATCTATACTACAGTGGAGACTATGGTCAGACTTGGGAGAGCATCACGAATGGCATAGATGAGCAGCACTTTACTAGGGTTTTGCGGGCGGACCCCGAACGCAAAGGTCTCCTGTACGCAGGTACAGAGACAGGTTTGTATATCTCCTTTGATGACGGGGACAGTTGGCATAAGCTAAAAAATAAT
>CAZHOC010001381.1:267-2074 GCA_964534295.1 uncultured Bacteroidia bacterium
TTGTATATCTCCTTTGATAATGGAGCAAGTTGGAAAGCCTTCCAACAAAACCTACCGATCGTACCGATTACTGATATCACTCTAAAAAACAACAACCTTATCGTAGCGACCCAAGGTCGCGGTTTGTGGATGATCGATGATCTAACCCCATTGCACCAACTCAATGAGGAGATGGCAGAAAAGCCTTGGTATCTATACCAACCATTGCCTAGCTATCGTATGGGTGGCGGCCAAAGTCGCTTTAGCCGCGGTGCTGGCACCAACCACCCCGGTGGAGTGATGGTCAACTTTGTAGTTGATGAATTACCAGAAGATGAAGCGATCGAGCTGAGCTTCTACGAAGCAGATGGCGATTTGATCCGCACCTTCTCCAGTAAGGACAAGGAAAATATGCTCAAAGTCGAAGAAGGCTTTAATCGCTTTGTCTGGAATATGCGCTACGAAGACGCTAAAGACTTCAAAGGTATGATCCTTTGGTGGGGACAGATGAGCGGGCCGATGGCCGTACCGGGTAAGTATTATGCGAAGCTTAAAATTGGAGAAGACTACCAAAAACAGGATTTTGAAATCCTCAAAGACCCACGGATAGCAGCCTCTGTCGAAGACTTACAAGCCCAGTTTGATCACCTAATTGGCATTCGAGACAAACTGACCGAGACTCATGAAGCCATTATCGATATCCGCGCTGCTCGAGAGCAGATCCTTACGCTCAAAAAGCGCGTCAAAGACAAGGATGGCATGGAGAAAATCGTCGGTGAGATTAGCCGCCTTGATTCGGTGATGACGGTAGTGGAAAAGGAGCTTTACCAAACGAAGAATCGCTCTGGTCAAGACCCACTTAATTTCCCGATCCGCCTCAACAATAAGCTGGCACACTTGGCAGCCTTAAGCAGTGTAGGGGATAACCCGCCAACGGCTCAGGCACAAGCGTTCTTCGAAGAAGTAACCGCCGCCATAGATGAGCAACTCAACATCTGGTACAAAATCAGAGATGAGGAGGTGCCCGCCTTCAATAAGCTGGTGCGTGAAACGACGATAGATGCGGTAATACTAGATTAGAAAAAGACCGCGTTGCAGAGCAGTAATTTTCCGCCGTACCAAAACTGACGGAAGACTGGAGAATCTGCAAAATAGATCAATTGCCCTCGTCCTTGGGATTCGACCCCGATGGCGAGGGTATTTTCTAGCTTGGCTTCAAGTTTAGCGCCGGTAAAGCCACTTACAGCTTCATCTTCGATGAACGCTCCCACATTCCAGCTGCCAGTAGGTAGATAAGGATAGGCGGTACGATTGCGCTTGATAAAGTAGACCACGGAGTCTTGGCCATAGGCAATCGGGTGAGAATTGTCGAGTTTGACTTTATAGATACTGCCCGCAACAAAATTGCTTAGGCGGTCTCGCTCCCGATGCTCATAACGTTTAAAATATTCTTCAGCGCTTTGGGCTTTGAGGGCCTCAAGCTTAGCCTTTTCGTCTTCCTTTTGCTTGGCAATAAAGACTTTACCAAGGGTGGTGTAAGGCTTACTTTCTTTGTTTTTGCCCGTAAAAGTATTGATAGCAGCCTCTAATGCAATCAGTTTACCGCCGCCTTTGGCAAAGCTCAAAAACTTATCTCGATATTTAGTGTAGCTTCCTTGGCCAAGGATTACGACATCATATTTGCTAAGGTCGACCCCAGCCAAATAATTTGTATTTAATACTGTTACGGGATAATGTAGGTCTTGCTCAAAAAAGTGCCAGAGTTCTCCGAAGGAGGAAGGATAGGTGCCTTTGCCGCTGATCAAGGCGATTTTTACCGGCTTAATGA
>CAZHOC010001382.1:0-2071 GCA_964534295.1 uncultured Bacteroidia bacterium
CAGGCCTCATTTGATAATCTAGGTAAATCTGTTGCCCTCAACCAAAACGGCAGTCGCGTTGTCATGGGTGCAAACTTAGCAGCAGGTACCCAGGGCTATGTGCGTGTCTATGAGGATAGCCAACTCCCAGTAAGTATAGGTTCTCTCCGAGAACGCTTAGGTCTAGTCATAGCCTATGATACTGAGGCCAAGTTTGTGAGTTTACGCTTCGCGGAACGCTTATCCTCTGTTTCGGTCAGCTTACTAGATCTCCAAGGACGGCTCTTATTAGAACAGAGAGCGGATTTTAGCCAGTCCGTAGGATTTAAATACGCGTTCCCCGCAGGGGTCTACCTCCTCAAAATCGAAACGCCACAAGGTACTCTCAATCAAAAGGTACTACTACAATAAGAATTTGACCCGCTCTTACTCACAAATTTCGTCTATCCACTTCTGATCGATTATACCCGCCTCGCCAATGTGAAACACGGCTCCAATAGAGCAACCATTAGGTCCAAGCGAGTCAATTAGGTAGCGATAATCAAAACCAAAATTGATAGGATCGCCTAATAGCTTTCGGACCAGATTCGTATCGGCATCTGCAGGTAGTAGTTCCACCACTTTGGCGAGGCTTTCATAAGTTCGATACTCACGAAAAAGCTTAGCTTGTTTTTCAATTTGGCTAGTAGCAAGGCAGGCGCAAAAAAGGATAGCAAGTAAAGAATAGAAAAGTGGCTTATGCATAGCGTTTTGATTTGACTAATTGACCGCAATAGCTGGCTATAGTATCGGTCAGAGTCTGTTAATCTCATATAATCGAGACCAGCTACAGGATTCTCCAGCAGCTAAATGGATAGCATAAAAAAGCTCTGGGCTAATAACGCTGCTGCTTCCCCACAAATTGACCTTATTCGTTAGAAAATCGCCTTTTTCTTGCATGCTAATTCCAGTCTTATGATCCTCAAGCCGCCAAAGGGCAGCTACGGATTCCTCAGCTGATAGATAACTAAAAAAGAAGACCTCCTCAGGCTTGGCTTGAAAACTAACTTGCTGATCCTCAATCAAAACCGTTCCCGAAGGGTTGATAGCCTCCCCGACTTTCCCAGGCCGCAAGCTAAAAGGAAATTTCAAGAAGTGGCTTTCGCTAAGAGTCTCTTGATTGATCGAAATGAAGTTATGATTGTACTCATCTGTGATGATAGTTTTTCTCCCTCTATTTTCGAGCTGGTAATCTATGCAAAACCCATTTTCGACTAAGCTGATTTTTTTCTTGAAACTATAGGCATAGCCATTTGCCTCTTCTGATTTGCATTCGCAGCTTAGGCTTTGCGCGTCTTTTTGGATACTAAACTGGCAAGGCTTGAACTCATAATTATGCGCAAACGAATAAGGCCTTTCATCCTTTTTCAATAGGCCTACGCCTATTTTGTGGAAATAGTCCCCTATGGCAGTTTCCTCAAAACCTACCGGGCTTTCAATGCCAAACTCATTATAAAAGCCCCGCCCAATACCGGCTTCATTTTTACGATCAGGGTCTTCTATTCCAGCCAATTCGATCCCCTCAAACTGCAGACTCACGATACCGCCACTCCAATCAAAGCGAGTGCCTCGATAATGCTCGCCTGCAAGCATGAGTTTAAGTGAAATCGTATCGTTTTGAAGCGTATGAGGCATAATCCAGCAAATTAGAGTAACCCAAGCTATACTAGTTTACCCTTTCTCTTTGAGCATATTCAACACAAAAAGCCCAATCTTCGGCATAGCGCTCTTTGATTTTTTCTAATACCTCGGGGTCTTCAATTAGCTTACGCTTGCCTAGGAGAGATTGAGGAATTAGCTGAGAACAGAAGGCTACGGTGTGTAGCAAAAACTCTCGGTACTTATAATGAACCTTATTCAAAAATTTGGAAGCGCCAGTTGCAGTCTCGTAGTGATACCAATCGTTAAAGGCACGTAAAACGATCAATTGCTTTTCGCTAAAGGCGGTATTGATCACAGCATTCTTTTTAGCACTCGCTAATAGCTCTGTTTCTGTAAAGTCGGTAATCTTTTTAAAGAACAGATCGGGATTGGATTTCAATAGGTCGTGGGT
>CAZHOC010001383.1:0-2071 GCA_964534295.1 uncultured Bacteroidia bacterium
GCGGGCGCCCTTCCCTCGCCCGCAGTGCGACCCAGCGTGTGAGATTTTGGGATGGGTCAACATCTATGACGGTGACATTGAGATTCAAGTCTTGGGACAAACATGTTCCGAGAATGGTTGCGATTGTTGTCTTGCCGACACCGCCTTTCGGATTAGCGCATGAGATGACGTGCATAGTCGTGTGCCTTTCATGGTTAGCAATTGGTAAACCCAAAGGGAAAACAAAAGGTAAATAACTTGTAGAAGTAAATGCACTATTAAAATAACAAGTACAAGCAACATATATTGTACAAATACAATAACAATAATTATTCCTGTATTATTCAACAGCAATATTGCTGGTAATTATACAATAATCGAATATCGATAAGAATAGGTCAAAGTAGGACAAACGCATTTGCACGTCATTTGATCACACACAAAATAGGGGCAAAAATGCGCGCAGATCAACGCTTAGAGCGGGCGTAGAAAAATATGGGGTAACCCACGGCTAACAAAAACGAACGCTAAGCGGCGACCATATGGGCAGGGAGCAATCTACGTGGTGATTTGCCTTCACCATGTAGATAAACGTCAAGGCCGTCTTTCGTTACACCAACAATGACGGCGTGAAGCCCGTTGCCCAAGCACCACACCGAACAATATGGAAATTTTTGTAATGACGGACGCGGGCAATCGTGCGCGCGTAATGTCTGACCAAGATGAATAGCGTCTAGCTCAAGCTGTGACATGGATGGATTGCCAAGATTTGTATGTGGTTGATCGTATGCGGTTTGCAGTAAATTATTGAGCTTCATCTTCTATCCCCTTTGCGATGTTATTGTTGTTATGCGCCCATTGGTATCCCTGACCCTTCTTCTCCGTCCGGCTGTACGGGATGAAGCGACAAGTCTATATTTTCAAAAAGTCCAAACGATAGCTCGTCTTGCTCGACTTGACTCGTAAGCGGCCGAGATAATCGTGATTGCAAGTCTGATCGTTCATGTAAGGTTAGGGAAAGTGAATCTTGATCAATTTCCCAGAAATCTATTTCGGTTCCCCATAGGCCGTCTGGGCCTTGCTTCAGGCGAGCCCAACTTTCCGTATGAAGCGCCGAATGATTTTTTTCAGCCGTTGCGCGTCGTTTCCATTGTTTAGTGAGCATTTTACTGGAACGAACGACGGGTCCACCAGAGACACGTTCAGCATCACGTTCGGAAACGGCAAAATCATGACGCCCTGGCTTAAAATCACCAATTCCGCGCAATACGGGCAGGGTAGGGGGCAATTGGAAAAGTTTGAGGTAAATTACGTCCTCTTTGAGAGACATCGCATCCTGTTTCTCGTACTTACGCAGGATGCGTTTGTAATAAGGATGGTTAGGTTCGAGTTTTATTGTCTTAAGTCCGTCACAGACACCGTACCGATCCACAACAGACCGTATATCAGGAAAAAACGTTTTCCGTCTCATGAGATCTTCAAATGTGTTTGCAGCCGGGTATAGGGGCGCAGGATGCCAATGATTGACGTAAAGAACGCATTTGTCTTTTAAGGGAACAACCTCGAAGACATTTGTATCCCACGGGTCTTTGATGCTTCTATAAACAGGTGGTAGACCACGGCTTTCCCGCCGCTCATTCTCCGCGTTTTGGTCACGCTCTAATGTTTCGAGAAAAGTTTTGAATGTCGGGTGATCTTGCGCATTATCTTGCGCGTCTGAGAAGTTTTGAAATTCACCAGGAAGACGCGTCGAGATAATATGAACCGGGCGATTATGATATGTAGTTGCTGAGGCCTTGTCCGCCGTGAGTGCCTTACAGTCTGGTGTAAGGGGATATGTGCGCGACGTGGCCATTTTTTACATTTGAACCTTGTCGGTAATATCGGGAATGTCTGTTTGACGCCTGTTTCGAACACTATGGTTCGTAGGATGTTTGGCGACTGCAAGGGTGGAATCAGTCATTTTGTCTTGATGTATGTCTCTACATCACTCCTATAGTTGCTTGATCGTTACTTGACCTTAAGCGGCTTCTTTTTCGGCTTTTTCTGAGGGCTTGGAGGCGCTGGTCTGATTTGACAGATGTTTTGTCGG
>CAZHOC010001384.1:0-2070 GCA_964534295.1 uncultured Bacteroidia bacterium
GCGAAGCTAAAGCTAAGCGGAAGGGTAACACCCGGGTAGCTTTCCACAATATTGGTATTGTCGAGAATATGTAATTGATCGGTTTGGATGGTCGAAATCGGACGCATCTGCAATAAGTAGAGCTCACCTTTAGCGTCATAAGAAAACTCTATGTCTGCAGGCTGTTGGAGGAGTTGTTCGGTCTGGAAGAGCAAATCGCTGAGCGCCAAAATCTCTTGATCATTTAGCACTGACTGATGGCGGCGTTCCTCGGAGAGGGCTTGTGTTTGAACTCCCGAATTGGCTGAAAAGACCAGTTGAAGCTCTTTTTGCTGGATTTGACGCCTTACGGATTGGCTTTGCCGATTGATGATATAGCTATCCGTTTCTACCTGGTCGCTTACGATCCCTTCCCCTAAACCATAGCCAGCTACCATCAACATATCGGCTAAGTTGCCTTGGAGATTCATAGAAAAACCGATACCCGATCGAACAGCTGGGATCATCTGTTGAATCACAATGGCATACTGAATATTTTGCAAGGGAAGCCTTTTGGCTTTGCGGTAAATTAAAGCTGGAAAATCCCATGCAGAGGCAATACTCTTAAGTATGCTATTAGCCAATCCTGCTTCATTTACATATAATTCAGTGTGGTGAATACCCGCAAAGGAAACATTCGCCCCGTCCTCACCAATGCCGGATGAGCGAATGGCTATGTGATAGTCTGCCCCAAAGGCTTTTTGACATCTTTCCTGCCAAGGGGACAGGATTTCTGGAGCTAGATCTAGTGATAGGATGAGTTGTTGGAGCTGCTGCGCAGAACGCTCAATCTCTGCTTCTGGAGCTTGAGTTAAGTTTTTGCAAATAGCTTCTATTTCCGACCTGATGGGACGGAGTATAGAGGCAAGCGTTCTGCGAGGCAGTAACAAAAATGGAGGTACTGGCAGATCAGCTTGTTGCATCTCGATAAGATGAAAAGCTTTACCACCGATTTCCGATTTGTCTAGCCCCTTTGCTAGTGCTTCGTGCGGGCTAATGATATCCATCAGACCTGCCAGCTGATCTCTGCATTCATCAGTAGGTGCACCATGAGATTGATAAACAAGAGAACCGAGAAAATCATGGCGATAGGCGTGAGAATATTGTACTCATGGATCGGCTTCATCAGAAAGCGGATGTAGTAGAAACAAACGAAAATGATCAAGGAAATCGTGATCACACTAAAGCTGAGATCAAGGCTAAGAGAGTCTCCGATATAAAGTCCTAATGCACCCGTAAGCAGCAGGCAGATGAAGGGAATCCAGGTGGCGGGTTTGGTGCCAAAAAGAAGGGAGAAGGTCTCATAATGCGTCTCTTTGTCTTCAGAACGGATTTTTCGAGAGGTTTCCCAAGCGGTAACAGGCAGGGTGAAAATGAATAGTAGGAGCAAATGATTGAAGCTGAAATCATCGTAAGCTCCACCCGAAGCAAGGGCCGTATGAATCAAAAATAAATTGATGGAGTAGGGGATAGGCTGGTGATCCGCCATGGTGAGATAGAGGTTTTTACGATGAATTTCTTCATTGAAAAACCAAAGGAAGGTGAGGATCAAGTAGACCATAACAATGCCAAAAATCCAAAGGGTTTTAGGCGCAAAGATCAAATTGACTATCACCAAAGTAGAAAAGCTAGTTATGCTCAGGATCTGAATATCTGATTTGAGGACATCTCCCCGTGGGGTAGCTCGCCAGGGAAATAGATCCTTATCGATTTCAAAGTCTTTGAGGTCGTCGAAGGTGCGCATCATCAGCATCATAAAGAAAGCTGAGATCATCCCTACGACACCATAGGTGTCAACGACGATTTCATGTCCGGAGATGATTTGCGTTGCTGCGTTCATGCAGAAGTAAAGTGCAACGACAAAGGGGATGTAAATGAGGACCGGAAACATCTCCTTGGAGTAAATCCAAATGCGGGCAAAAAAGGATTTAGGAGTAGCAGTGATAGTATCCATAGGAATAAGGTTAAGCAAGTGGGTAGTAATTAGTCAGTAGTCAGTATTAAGTATTTAGTACAGAGAGGGGAAATGGCATTCCCTACTTAATACTTTAT
>CAZHOC010001385.1:0-2067 GCA_964534295.1 uncultured Bacteroidia bacterium
GCTTTATCGATAGGGGTACCTAGTTTGGTAGCAACTTCTAGAATCCATAAGTATGCTTTCTTTGACATACCAATTTGTCGGTTTTTTCCATACTCAACAGCGATGTTTTTTACAGGATATAAGAACGCGGTTAAGTTGACATAAAAGCTTTCTACCTCTTTTGAAGATGCAGTTGGTAGCCACTGTTTTAGAATAGAATCAGCTTCCTGGTAATATCGAAGCCCTTTTTCTCGATCAGTGGAATAGAATGTGCCCCCAAGATTATTTCTCCCAGCAACTGAAAATTCAACGTTTTGAATACTATCTGCGTATGCCACACATTGGTAATTGTATTGAAGCTGTTGCTCCCGATCTGTATCTGACATCTGCCCAAGCCGATAGTATGCATAGGCTTTGGCTGCATAGGCCTCATATTTTGGAGCAAGTTCAACCAGCTTAGTTGCACAAGATATGATGGGATCTGCTTGTTGTTGGAAAAAGTATAATGCAATACCCTGCATATACAAATCCAGGCTTTGGCCCAAGTAGCGAGGATCCTCCAATGAGTTCAATAGCTCGTATGCCCTTGTGATGGGATCAGTGGCCATAGAATAGAAATTGGTTCTAATATAGAAGTCTGCGGTATGGGTTAAGGCCTTTGCTACCCATATCTTCACCTGATCATTTTGCCCAGGATCAATATTACTTGCTTGCCTCAAATAGTGTAAGTACTGTGTAGAGTCACTCCTCTCACCATGGTTAAAAAACATCCGGGCAAGGGCGACATTGCTTCTAGTCCACCTGTATGGAGCTTTAAGGCTATCACTTAAGGCAAGGGCCTGTTGAAAGCGTGCGTAAGCAGAGGCCCAATCTCCGATGGCCAACCAGTATTGGCCTTCCCCATCGAGGATGTCAATTTCGAGGTCGCTGAACGCTCCTGATTTATTTTGTTCTTTTGCCTGACCAAAGCTTTGCAAAGCTTCACCCTCATTCCCATTGATAAGTTGGGCTTTCCCGACTTGGATCAGGGATCGGATTTGTTGGTAAGAGGATTGACTGGTGATAGCTTCGGCATGCAATCGGGTCGCATAGTACATACAGCTATCTTTTCGTCCAGGAATGTCCCTATCGCGAGACCCATGATAAAAATCTGATAACCAGAAAAGAGCTTCTAAGCGAATCTCCTCTGGCAGGTCGTAGTTATTTGCCTCAACTCGACGCGTTTGTATATAGGATTGCCCCTGTAGGGGTAGACTCAGAATTAGTGAAAATCCAAAAATGATCAAGGATTGTAGCAGAAGATGGGGATTCATGGGAGGGGCAAATTAGGCGGGAAATAAATATAACAATTCCATGAAGGATGGCGACTTTTCGCAGTTAATTTTCTTGGTATATATGTTCAGTGTTTCTTCTACTTTTGTTCCATCACCTCCACTCCTGTCCAATCCTGAGGTAAGCCTCGACTGCGGTAATCTAAAGCTTTATCTAAGTAGTACTTGGCCACCAGATCTCCTTCTCCCGCCAGCGTACCAAAACTCCTAGCAGCGCCATCCATGTCACCATTGAGATAGGCCTGTAGGGCTGATTGAAAGTCCGCCGAGGATTGCTGTTTTGCCGTCATTAGCGCTGGCTCGTCCGCCGCGTAGCATTCATAAATCCCCATGGGCTGTTGCCGGCCTTTGACTTGCACCAAGCCCAGGTAGCGAGTTTGGGCTTGGTTTTCATCACTCAGCAAAGCGTAGCTGTCCTCACTCAGCAAGATCTGTGCGCCGTAGTACTTGGTCAGGCCTTCCAAGCGAGCCGCGGTGTTCACCGTATCGGCGATCACGGTTGCATCGGAGCGCTTCTGGTCTCCGATGATGCCCATGATCAGCGGCCCGGTGTGGAGTCCCATGCCTACACGCAGCAGCTGCCGGTTTTCTGCGGATCGCTGCACATTGTACGCTGCGATGGAGCGCTGCATCTCAATGGCGGCCTTCAGGGCATCGGCCGGACTCTGCTGAAAAAGCGCCATGATGCCGTCGCCTAGGTACTGATTCACAAAGCCTTGATTCTCTGAAATAATGGGTCCCATCCTGCGTGCGTAGG
>CAZHOC010001386.1:0-2067 GCA_964534295.1 uncultured Bacteroidia bacterium
ATCAGCATCGATTTGATTTTTGGGTTACCGGGCTCGGATATGAGCATTTGGCAATCCCAATTGGAGCAGGCGGAATCATTGGGCGTGAATCATTTATCGCTCTATGCTTTGACGGTGGAAGAACGCACTGCGCTGGCTCATCAGGTCAAGCAAGGGCAAACGCGCATACCGGACGACCCGCTTTTTACGGAGCAATTTTTGTTTGCCCACGAAAAGCTAGAAGCCGCTGGTTATGAGCATTATGAGCTTTCCAACTATGCCAAGCCCGGCTATCGTTCTCAACACAATAGCGCCTACTGGCAAGGGAAGCCTTATTTAGGGGTTGGGCCTTCGGCTCATAGTTTTGATGGCCAAACTCGCCACTGGAACATCGCCGATAATCAGAAGTACATCCAAGCGTTCCGCGAAGCGGCCTCCCCCATAGCCGAAAGCGAAACCCTCAGTGTCAAAGACCGCTACCATGAGTATATCATGACCCAGCTCCGCAAAAAGGAAGGGATAGATATGCAGCATATTGAGGCGGAGTTTGTGACGAATTGGCAGGCGCTTTTTGGGCCCTACATCGGGGAACTCATAGCCGAAGGTCTTATGACTCGGCAAGAGAATTGGCTGACCTTGACGCCTCTAGGTTGGATGCTATCTGATGAGATAATAAGGGAGTTGTTTGTGTGAATACCGACACCCAATCCTTGAATAATGCGTATATTAGATCAAATGACCTTCATTTATGTCTTCTTCTCAATTACTACAGAAAATATCCTCATTACCAGAAGCTGTCCAATCTCAATTATTGGACTACATCGAGTTTTTGCTATTGAAATATCAGAATGAGGAAAATTCGGTAGTAGAAGAGGGAGAATTGAGCGATTATGGCAAAAAGTTTTTAGAAAAGCGCCTCCAGGATGCGGAGGAAGGAGACAGTTGGCAAAATGTAAAACAACGCCTTTACCGCCGAAAGAATTGGGAAGAGCAATAGAAGAGGGATGCAATATTAAATTGATATCTCTCCGGAGGCAGAATTAGATTTAAACGAGGCTGTAGACTGGTATGAAGCGAAAAGACAGGGCTTAGGTTTTGAATTTGCTTTGAGATTAGAGGAAGCCTTATCAATTATCGAAAACACTCCCCAAGGCTTTGCGATGATATATCGGGAAGTGCGGCACTACCCTCTTAAACAATTTCCATATTCTATATTTTATCGGATAAGCGAGACAAGTCAGTTGGTACATGTTCTCGCTATCGTGAATCAAAGTCGTGGAGAAGGTTTTTGGCAAAGGCGTATCTCTTAAAGACTAAGAATCTAATTCCCCACCTTTTTTTTCTAGAATGCCTTTACGTTCCCAAACATCCCTTTAAAATAGGATTGACCTATGCGTGGATATTCCTAACTTGCGGCCAAACTCTTTTAAGTACAGAGTAGAAAGTAAAAAGTATGTAGTACTGAGAGAAAAGGTTCCGCTAAACCGTATAGTCAAATTTTCCGAGGTCTTACTACTGAATACTATTGTCTAAGTACTCAAAAGGGTTGAATGATTGATTTGTTGATGGATTGAATGAGCTAATATCTATTCAAAAATTCAACACTTCAGATACTCAACAATTTTACCATGTCCCAGGCAGCTTCGGAAAATCCCTTTAATCTCCTTTACATCTTCCAGACCATCAAAAAGTATCTCGTGTATATCGCGATTGTGGTCGGAGTATCAGCGCTTTTGGCATTTATCTTGACTTTGCCTTTTATTTATAAGCCTGAGTTTAAGGCCAGTACCATCATTTATCCCAGCTCCGCTGAACGCTATGATGTGATCAACCTTTTTCATGATGAGCCCATTCTCTTCCTTTATGGTACCTCCAAAGAAGTAGAGAAACTCGACAATACTGCCAATACTGAAGAAGTAAAGCTGCACGTGATCGACTCCCTCAATCTTTGGGATGCATATGGGGTCGATCCGGAAAATGATGAGTCGCCTAAGTATTACGTCTACCGCACCTATGATGGGAATGTATCTACCACTCAGGTTTCGGGCAATGGCTTAGAAATCACCGCCTATGATGTAGATCCAGAGC
>CAZHOC010001387.1:0-2061 GCA_964534295.1 uncultured Bacteroidia bacterium
GATGAAAAGATCACTTGCTCATGTAGCACTTCTCTTAGCTTTATACCTGGGTAGCTTTTCTACTGCGACGGCGCAAGATCCGCAGTATTCTCAATTTTACTCAAACCTGGTAATGCTGAATCCAGCATTTACAGGCTCTGGTATAGGTCCCAGAATTGCTATGAATTACCGTGCTCAGTGGGTAAAGATCCCTGGGTTCTACAAGCAATTTGCGTTTTCTTATGACCAGCCAATCTCTTTTCTGGGTACAAACCAGGGATTAGGAGTTAATTTTAACTCAGATGTGGCAGGGGAAGGAGACCTAACAAAATTGAACATGACAGTCAATTATGCCTATCAGGTAGAATTGGTTGAAGATGAACACTTTTTAAGTTTCGGCCTTGCTGCAGGAATAACTCAGGCGAGCATCGACTTCTTTAAATTGCGTTTCCCGGATCAAATAGATCCCCGTGATGGCTTCGTGAGGCCAACCAATGAGCCTGCTGGCCTTTGGAATCAATCTCAGATTCGTCCAGATGTAAGCGCAGGTGCAGTTTACTACAACCAGTATGCATGGATAGGATTTACAGTGAATCACATTACTGAGCCTCGCGAGCAGTTCTCATTTCCGAATCTCGCAGTACCTGAAGCAATCCTGCCAAGGAAATACACCATCACAGGTGGAGTAAAGATACCTATACAGGAAGGACGTAGAACCAGAGAAATCTCGGTTACTCCTGCTTTCTTGTACAAAATGCAAGGAGAGTTTAACCAAATTGATGCAGGTCTATACGTAAATGTAGAACCTATGGTATTTGGAGTTTGGTATAGACACCAGGATGCGATGATTGGTTTGATTGGACTCAGACAAGGACCTTTTAGTTTTGGTTATTCTTTTGACTATACAACTTCTCAACTTACTCAGGGTATTTCGGGCGGCTCCCATGAAATCTCTCTGGTAATGGAGTTTGAGCAACCACGTAGGCCTTCTAAACCTAGACGTAGAAGTTTACCTTGTCCAAAATTCTAATAGAATGCCAAAGATTATATATCTTTGAAGCCTCTTAGCGTTATACTTATATGATTTGAAATCTCTACCTCAATTTTTTATTAAGCTGTTAATCACTTTCATTAATATGAACAAGAGAAATATCACCTACACACTATCTGCTCTATTGATATGTGGCTTGATGGTTGGTTGTGCCAATCACAAGGACAAAATCAATAAAGTAGGGTCCGTAAGTAGTAAAACCGGACAGAAGTATAGTGAAGAAACTTTCCAACCCAAAAAGTGGAAAAAAGGAAATCCTGCACCTGGCCTTCAATTGATTCCTGGTGGAACCTTTATCATGGGCGGTGGCGAAAAAGACATCGGGTATAAAATGGACAATCGCAAGCGGCAAGTGACTGTTCAGAGTTTTTATATGGATGAAACTGAAATTGCGAATATCGACTGGAAGGAGTTTTTGGAGTGGATAGGTAAGAATGAAGGTGGTGAAAGTAAGGTTGCTGAATTGTACCCAGATACCAATGTTTGGCGTAGAGACCTTGCCTTCAATGATCCTTATGCAGAAACCTACTTCTCTCACCCTGCATTCTATATGTACCCAGTTGTGGGTGTAAACTGGCATCAGGCAAATGAGTACTGTAAGTGGAGAACTGATAGAGTAAATGAAGCAATTCAGGAAAAAGATGAAGAAGGGGTACCATATCCTTCTTACCGTCTACCAACTGAAGCAGAATGGGAATATGCAGCTCGTGGTTTGCTCGAAAGTGAGATTTATTCTTGGGAAGGAAAATCCCTGAGAGATAGAAAAGGAAACTTCCGTGCAAACTTTAAGCGTGGTCGTGGTGATTATGCTGGATGGAGAGGGGGTGATAAGAAGCACTTCACAGACGGTTATATGATTACAGCTCCTGTGGGTGAATTCGCACCTAATGATTTCAATCTCTATAATATGTCTGGAAATGTAGCTGAGTGGACACAGGATAACTATCGTCTGCTTGCTTATGAAGACGTAGATGATTTTAACCCTTATCGTAGAAAAGGTAAAACAGAAATTCGTCCTGATGATTGGTTAG
>CAZHOC010001388.1:0-2054 GCA_964534295.1 uncultured Bacteroidia bacterium
AGATCGCGGTACTGAGATGCGTGATAACATGCGAGAGATCGGTTTTGCGATTTTCCTGACTAGTTTAACTACCGCCATTGGCTTTGCCTCTTTGTTAGTTTCGCGGGTGCCACCTATTCGAGATTTTGGGCTTTTTGCGGCGGCAGGGGTATTGTTTACCTATCTCATCACGGTTGTAGTGCTGCCATATGCCTTGCTGTCGATTGATCCCAAGGTGTTTCTAAAGGCGCCTTCATTAGAAAATAGCCCTAAATGGGAACGCTTCTTCTCTGCGACGCATCGCTTTACCCAAACCAGACCTAAGTCTATTTTATTGGGGACGGTCATCGTTTTGGCCCTCTGCGGCTGGTTGATCACTCAGATACCGCTCAATACCTATTTGATCGAAGACATTGGCCAAAAGGATCCGGTTAGGACCTCTATGGAGTTTTTCGAGGACAATTCTTATGGCATGAGGCCTTTTGAGTTAGGTCTACACCCCAAAGGAGAGGCCAAATTTTCGGACCAAAACGTTCTCGTAGAGATAGAAAAAATGCAGGCCTTTCTGAGCACGCAAAGTTATTTCAGCCCTTTTATCTCTCCGGTAACCGTTGTCGCCGAAGCCAATTACCTAGATAACTTTAGTCGCGATCGCTATCGACGGATTCCTGATACCCAGGCCGAGGTTGATGATCTGCTCAATGTGGTACGGGCGAGCGGAGGCGAAGAATTTATGCGTTCGGTCATGACCGAAGATGGTTCTTATGCTCGTCTCAGTGCGCGTATCCCCGATATTGGTACTGACGCCATTGACGATATTTATACTCGCCTCGACAGCTTTATGATCGCGGAGGTAGACACGAGTCTTTTGTACTATCGTCCCACAGGACACGCCTATCTGACTGAGCATAACCTCAAATACATTCGCTCTAGTCTCATGTGGGGACTTAGTATCGCCTTTGTGATCATCGGAATTTTGATGGGCTTGCTCTTCCGCTCCTTCCGCATGCTGGCCATCAGTATGCTCCCCAATGTCATCCCGCTATTTTTGACCGGAGGCGTAATGGGCTTATTTGGTATTTCGTTGACGGCCTCTACGGCTATCGTCTTTGTGATCTCCTTTGGGATCGCGGTGGATGATACCATTCACTTCTTGACCCGCTATCGGCTTGAAAGGCAATTGGGCAATAATGTCGAGGATTCTATCGGCAATACCATCAGAGGTACAGGAAAAGCCATGGTAATGACCTCGCTCGTCCTCCTAGGTGGCTTTGTCATTTTGCTGGCCTCCGACTTCGGTGGCACCTTCAGTGTTGGTCTCTTTACGGCTCTCACCGTGGTTTTTGCCTTGCTTTCAGATTTCTTGTTGCTACCCGTTCTCCTCCGCTGGGTAGAAAAGAATCGGGTCTAACGGATTCCTTCTTTTTCCTATTTCATTATGTTGGTTTGGGTTCTCTGCTCCGCAGAACGCTTAACTTCCGCGTTTTTCGATTCTTTTTCTTCCTACTCCCCACATTAATGCTATCTTTCCTAAAATCCATTGTATGAGAAGAGTGCTAACGATCGTAGGAAGCCTAGTAGGGCTGCTATTTCTTTATCTACTTTTTTGGCCAGTTAGGCACAATTTTGAAGCATGGACACCCCCGGAGGCACCTAATATGCAAGCAGGTGATTTTGCCGTCAATCAATCACTGCTGGCCGCAGAACGCTTCCCCACTTCCGCCTTTGGCCAAGGCCCTGAGGATATAGCCTTAGATACCAATGGACTCATTTATGGAGGCTTAGACAATGGTTTGATCTTACGCTATCAGGCAGATGGAAGTGCTCCAGAAGTATTTGCGGATACCAAAGGACGACCTTTGGGACTTCACTTTGACCAACAAATGAATTTAATCGTCGCGGACGCCCAAACAGGCCTGCTTGCGATCAATCCTGCAGGTAAAATAAGCGTCCTGAGCAGCGGTATCGATGATTATAAATTTTACTTCGCCGACGATCTTGATATTGCTACCGATGGTACCATCTTTTTTAGCGATGCCTCTTATATAGCTTCTACCCATGATTATAAAGAGGAT
>CAZHOC010001389.1:0-2053 GCA_964534295.1 uncultured Bacteroidia bacterium
CGATACGCTAGTAGCAACGAAGATTGCAGAATTTACAGGCTTGCCGTTCGTGACTGCTCCTAATAAGTTTGAGGCTTTGGCAGCACATGATGCAATGGTAGAGCTTTCAGGAGCACTGAAGCGCGTAGCGGTTTCTTTGATGAAGATAGCCAATGATATTAGAATGCTTTCTTCTGGCCCTCGTTCGGGAATCGGTGAAATTGTTATCCCTAGCAATGAGCCTGGGTCATCTATCATGCCTGGAAAGGTAAACCCCACTCAGCCCGAGGCCATGACTATGGTGGCGGCTCAGGTAATGGGTAATGATATGGCGGTAGCCGTTGGAGGCTCGACAGGTCACTTTGAATTGAATGTATTCAAGCCCCTCATTGCGGCGAACGTATTACAGTCTGCTCGTTTGATTGGAGATGCTTGTGTATCTTTCAACGATAATTGTGCAGTAGGCATCGAGCCTAATGACCGTTTGATAGCTCGCCACTTGGAGAATTCCCTAATGCTAGTGACTGCCCTAAATACCCATATTGGCTATGAGAAGGCGGCGGCTATTGCTAAGAAGGCGCATAAGGAAAACACTACTTTACGCGAGGCGGCTGTAGAACTAGGCTACCTCACTAGCGAGCAATTCGACGAGTGGGTAGTGCCTAAGAACATGACAGGAAACCTGTAAGTTCAACACTGTGTAGTCCTGTTAAAGCATGGAATATGGATGATAGTCCTCTCGATCTTCATTCATATAGGACTTAGGAAAGAACCCTTTTTAGAGGTTTTAAACCCTAAAACAGTATTTGTTTAGCATTGTAGCCCCTAAAAACGGCGTTCTTGCCTGAGTCCTGTCATATTATCCATGAATGTTTAACAGTGCATCTATCTAAAAACCAATAAGAACAACACCCAAATTATGTACGATACGCTGAAACCTGTTTTGGAAGAAGAGCTGGCTGCCATTAAGGAAGCTGGCTTATATAAAGAAGAAAGAATCATTACCACTCCCCAAGCCGCATCCATCAAAACGGATAAGGGCTTGGAGGTGCTGAATTTCTGTGCCAATAACTACCTAGGGCTTTCTTCACATCCTCTAGTAATCGATGCGGCAAAAAAGGCTATTGACAGCCACGGCTTCGGCATGTCTTCTGTGCGCTTTATCTGCGGCACTCAAGATATCCATAAGATTTTGGAGCGCAAGATTTCAGAGTTTTTGGGAACGGAAGATACTATTCTATATGCTGCTGCCTTTGATGCCAACGGGGGAGTATTTGAGCCTATTCTAGGCAAAGAGGATGCTATTATATCAGATGCGCTCAACCATGCCTCAATTATTGATGGCGTGCGTTTGTGCAAGGCCAACCGCTTCCGTTATCAGCACAATGATATGGAGGATTTGGAGGCCAAGTTGAAGGAAGCCACTGAAATGGGTTGCAAGCAGAAAATCATTGTAACCGATGGGGTATTCTCCATGGACGGGACTATTGCACAACTCGATAAAATCTGTGATTTAGCAGAGAAATACGGCGCTTTAGTGATGTCTGATGAGTGCCATAGCACTGGCTTTGTAGGTAAAACAGGGCGCGGTGTGCATGAGCATTGCGGTGTAATGGGCAGAATGGACATTATTACAGGCACCTTGGGCAAAGCACTAGGCGGTGCTTCCGGTGGCTTTACTTCTGGAAGGAAGGAAATCATTGATATGTTGCGTCAGAGATCGCGCCCTTACTTGTTCTCCAACACTTTGGCACCTTCTATTGTAGGGGCTTCTATCGCCGTTTTCGACCTGCTAAGTGGCAGTACCGAGTTGCGCGATAAGTTGGAGTGGAATACCACTTACTTCCGCAAAGGAATGACCGAGGCTGGTTTCGATATTAAGCCTGGTGAGCACGCGATTGTTCCTGTAATGCTCTACGATGCCAAGCTCTCTCAGGTATTTGCCGACAAGCTATTGGAGAAAGGTATTTACGTAATTGGCTTCTACTATCCTGTAGTACCCAAGGGTCAGGCTCGTATTCGTGTACAGCTATCCGCAGTACACGATCAGGAGCACCTCGATAAGGCAATTGCT
>CAZHOC010001390.1:0-2051 GCA_964534295.1 uncultured Bacteroidia bacterium
CAAAGCCATAAAAAATCAATTTGTCATTCTGAGCGCAGTCGAAGAAACTTTGGCTTTTTTCTCCGCTGCGCGGAACGCTTGTCCCTATTCCTCCCCCTTAATCCCCCTCCAAAGGGGGAAAGGGTTTTACAAACCGCAGGATTATTATTCACTATAAGAGAATTAATGGGGAAGAGAGCTTTTTCACCTACTCAGAAGAGCGATCAACTGCTCTTTTTTGCGCGTAGAAACTGGAAGCTCAGTGCCATTTTGTAGGATCAGGACACTATCAGCCCTATTGAGGCGAACAATGTAGTCGAGATGGACCAAGTGCGAATGATGTGATCGAAAAAAGCCAGCTACTTGCAAGAGCTTTTCATACTCTTTGAGGTTTTTGGAGACGAGTATCTCACGACTATTGGCAAGATAGAAGCGAGTATAACTCCCTTCCGCTTGTAAGCGGATGATTTGATCGATAGGCACGATATGAAAGTTTTCTGTATCGCGCAGGACTAACTTCCGAACGCTTTGAGGATTGGTTTGCGCTAGTAATAATTCTAGTCGCTCCTTGGCCGTAGCCTGTTGAATGGCAGCTTGAGCTTTTTGGACGGCGATACTCAAATCCAAAGGATCAATGGGTTTTGGCAAAAAATCAATCGCACTAGAACGAAATGCATCCAAAGCATAATGATCATATGCCGTAATGAAGATTACCTGAAAATTTCGCTGCTCTATGCCTTGCAGCAGATCCATCCCTGTGCCATCATCCATCTCAACATCAAGGAATATCAAATCAGGAGCGAGCTTGTCTATTTGGGCACTGCCGTCTTTTACTCCAGTACCAACCCCAACCAACTGTATAGTGGGACAATATCGTTTTATCATGTGTTGGAGCCCCTTGACGATTTTGGGCTCATTGTCTATGATCAGTGTGCGCATGACTAGAGATTAAAAGGTTTGAATAAGCGGTAGGGATAAGCTCACTTTAGTGCCACTAGCATGCTGATCTTCGTCTTTGAGGTCGGTGATTTGAAATTCGAATTGTTGTTTTACACGCTTTGATAGGAGATTGAGGCGATCACGGATGATCTCCAAGGCCAGAGAGCGATGCTCTGAATTCGTCTTTAAAGAAAGGGCTTGTTCACGACCTATTCCATTGTCTTCGACCACCAAATGTAAATGCTCCAAGCCTTGCCGAAACTGAATATTAATATGGCCGCCCTTCCGATGCTTGAGACCATGTTCCAGCGCATTTTCTAAAAAGGGCTGGGCAAACATGGGAGGGATCTGCAGACTCTCGGCCTCGATCACAGTATCGAGAGTGATCTCGTAGCTAAAGCTCTCTTCAAAGCGAAGCTTTTGCAGATCGAGGTATAAGCTCAGGGTGTTTATTTCTTGTTCTAAACTGATAAATGGTTCTCGGCTATTTTCCAGAATGAGGCGCATGAGTTTTGCGAAGCGAGCTAAATAAAAGACGGCCTCTTCAGGATCCTCCCGCTCATAGATCAAGCTTTGAATAGCAGATAAAGCATTGAAAAGAAAATGAGGATTCATTTGAGTTTGCAGCAGGCGCTGCTGGGCCTCCATGCGAGCTTGAATCTCCCGTAGATTACGTTGCCGATGAATAAGATAGACTACTAGAACCAAAAATAAGCCAAGAGCAAGTGAAATGACGAGCCAGTAATTTCTATGCTGGATTTCTAACTCTTGGATACGAGTAGTTTGAGCCAATTCGGCAATAGCACGGTCTTTTTTTTCACTTTCATAAGCAGTCATCAACCTATCCATTTTGGCTTGGCGTTGCTCGGAGAGTATACTATCCTTGATCTGATAATATGCCTCCTGATGGGCCATGGCAGCCTCAAAATCATTGATTGACAAGGCAAATTCTTTCAAGGCTTCATGAGCCGAGGCGATATTTGTTAGCAACCCTGATTGCTGAGCAAGATTTCTCTATTGTAGACAGTCAAAAGCAAGTTTTTTGGTTTGTTTTGTTTGGTTTTTGTTTTGCTTTTTTGGGTTAGCATGCGTGCCCCTTTTGTACGGTAACAACAACTTTTTCGGTGGTCCTC
>CAZHOC010001391.1:0-2051 GCA_964534295.1 uncultured Bacteroidia bacterium
GAAGCCCTTGGCGAACGCATCCTCAATGCTGGTTCGGTTTTCCTCGGCCATTACACGCCGGAAAGCGTTGGTGATTATGCCTCTGGAACCAATCATACCCTGCCTACCAATGGCTATGCAAGAGCCTATAGCGGAGTCTCGCTTGATAGCTTTTTGAAGAAGATTACCTTCCAAAAGCTGAGTCCTTCAGGCCTTCAGGCGCTTGGTCCTGCAGTAGAACTCATGGCAGAAGCGGAAGAATTAGCGGCTCACAAATTGGCCGTCAGTGTGCGCTTGGCAAAATTAAATGAGGTATGAACATTCAGGAACTAATCAGACCGCACATCCGTAATCTGCAGCCCTATTCCTCTGCAAGAGATGAATACAGTGGCCAAGTGGGCGTGTTTTTGGATGCCAATGAAAATCCACTGGGTTCAGTTGGAGGGGGGCGCTATGAACGCTATCCTGATCCCCACCAGCGAGAAATCAAGGCTCGTCTGGCCGAGATCAAAGGAGTGAAAGAGGAGCAGATATTTATCGGTAATGGAAGCGACGAAGCCATCGACCTATTGTTTCGAGCGTTCTGCGAAGCAGGCCAAGACCATATCCTCCTCAATCCGCCCACCTATGGCATGTATAAAGTGAGTGCTGAGATCAATGGAGTGGAGATCAAGCGGGTCAATCTTCGTCCAGATTATCAATTGGATATGGACGCCCTCGGCGAACGCTTAGTTGAGCAACCTAAGTTGACATTTCTCTGTTCACCTAACAATCCTACGGGTAATCTGCTGCAAAGAGCCGATATGCTCAGCGTTTTGGCGCAAAGTAAGGGTTTAGTGATTGTTGATGAAGCCTACATAGACTTTGCGCCTGAGGCCACCATGCTAAGTTTACTCGATCAATATCCTAATTTGGTCGTGCTACAAACCTTTTCTAAGGCTTGGGGTATGGCGGGCTTGCGATGCGGTATGGCATTTGGACATCCAGAGGTTATTGCGGCTTTAAATCGTATCAAACCCCCATACAATGTTAATCAATTGACACAAGAAGCGATCTTGAAGGCCTTAGCGCAAGTAACAGAAAAGGACGCGATGGTGGCGGAAATACTGAGCCAAAGAGCTGCATTAATCGAGCAATTAGGAAGATTAGACATGGTCGAGCAGATTTATCCTACAGAGGCTAACTTTGTCTTGATTAAGGTGGCAAATCCTAATCAACTATATGATGCCTTGATCGAGCGGCAGATCATCATTCGTAATCGCTCAAAGGTTACGCTTTGTGAAAGCTGTTTAAGGATCACCGTGGGAACTCAAACCGAAAACGAACAACTCATACAGGAACTAACAAGTCTGGCTAGGACAAGCGTATGAAAAAGATATTATTTCTAGATAGAGATGGCACCCTCATCGTAGAGCCACCGGCAGATTATCAAGTAGATCGCTTTGATAAGCTAGCCTTTTTGCCGGGCGTGATCCAAGAATTGGTCAGACTCAAGGAGAAGACAGATTACCTCTGGTTGATGATCACCAATCAAGATGGTTTGGGCACAGAGAGTTTCCCTGAGGATACCTTTTGGCCGGTCCACAATTTGATGATGCAGATTTTAGAAGGGGAGGGGATTACGTTCGACGAAGTCGTGATAGACCGAACCTTCAAAAAAGACAATGCACCCACCCGTAAGCCCAATACGGGGCTACTGACTCATTATATGAATGGGGAATATGATCTTGCTAACTCTATTGTGGTAGGGGACAGACCTAGCGATATCCAATTGGCAAAGAATCTTGGTGGAAAGGGGATACTCATTGGTCGTAGTACGGATGATTTGGATGATGAGTGGGATTTGGATGATTTGAAAAAAGAAACCTTAGTCCTACAGACTGAGCATTGGAGCGAAATCACTGATTATCTCATAGCAGAAGCAAAAGCTAATCGTTCCGCTAGCGTACACCGAACCACCAAAGAAACCGATATCAAGGTACGAGTAGATCTTGATGGTACAGGAAAAACTAAGGCGGACACTGGCATCGGCTTTTTTGACCATATGCTTGATCAGTTAGGTAAGCATGGCA